>CAXGXG010000117.1:0-5776 GCA_964013525.1 uncultured Alphaproteobacteria bacterium
TTTGCACAAACAAACACACCACAACTCCAACAGATTTTGAAGGGTTCACTGACAGCCTCAACTGAGGTTCAGACAAAATCCCTACGCAATTTTTACAAACAACGAAACTATCAGCCTGTTTGGTTTGACGCAGACGGCGACAGTTTGGAAGATGTTGCCAAATTTGCAAATGCCGTTCAAACATCCGCTCTTGAAAATGGGCTAAATCCTGCAGATTACCGTTTTGACCCTATCTTGGCCGAAAAAGACCCCATGGTTCGCGATTGGAAAATTACCAATCTGATCATGAGCTATATGGATGATTTGTCTGCGGGCCGTATTGACCCGAAAACTTATGATTCCATGATCTTTATGCAGCAAGAAAATGAATATGTTGATGTCCATATGGCCAACATCTTAAAAGACTGGAGCCCTGAAAAGTATCTTCAGAAGATTGAGCCCCAGCAGTCTGAATATAAAAACATGAAACAAGCGCTTGTGAATCTGCGTGATACCGCCCGCGAAGGCGGCTGGCCGCAAATTCAGGCAACAGACGTTGTCGTTTATCCTGGCGGCTTTAACCCTGTGATTGCAGAGGTTCGCGCGCGCCTGGCAGGACAGGACTATGATGGCGTTCTTCCCAAAGGTTCATGGGTTGACGAAGGCCAGATTGATGGCGATTCTTTAAAAGAAGCTGTAAAAACAGCGCCAGAGCCAGATGATCCTGCGGTACAGGCTGATGTTGAAAAAGATAACATTTACGATGCCGCATTGGCCCGTAAGGTTGCCGAATTCCAATATATGCATGGTAAGAAAACAGATGCGACGATCGGCCCCGATACGATTGCCGCGATGAATGTCCCTGTGGAACAGCGTATCGAACAGCTGAAATATGCGATGGAACGTTGGAGATGGTTCCCCGACAACCTGGGTGAGAAACACGTTCTCGTAAACATTGCAGGCTACTATGTGCGCGCTGTCGAAAATAACCAGACCGCATTTACGATGCCGATCATCGTGGGTGAAGTTGCCCATCAGACACCAGTCTTCAGCAGCGTTATCAAAAACGTGAAACTGCACCCTGACTGGGTTGCAACAGACAGCATTGCACGTCGTTACCTAATTGATAAGATTCAAAACAATCCGGCCGTTATTTCCCAATTGGGATATCAGTTGCAGCGCAATGACGGAACCGTCGTGCCATGGGAAAGCGTATCGCTGAGCCAGCTGGATGATCTGGATCTTGGTCAATACCGTTTCCGCCAGAAACCAGGTAAGTACAATGCTCTGGGTTTGGCACGTTTTTCTATTGAGAACGACTATGCGATCTTTATGCACGGCACCCCTTCAGGTGGTTTGTTTAATGAAGATGCCCGCACATTCTCATCAGGTTGTATCCGCGTTCAGGACCCCTTGAAAATGGCTAAATTCCTTTTGAAGGATAACGCCGACTATAGCGAATCCAGGTTGGAAGAAATGTATAATTTGGGCGAAAATGACCACCCGGATACAACATTCATGGATCTGGATACGGATGTGCCTGTTTACCTCACCTATTCCACAGCATGGGTTGACGATGGTGGAAACATCCACTTCTCGGACGATGTTTATGGAAGAGATGAAAAACTGGCCGGTGTTTTCAATACACAAAGCGCTCTGTAATCGGACGCCAGATAAAATAACAAAATTAAAAACCCCGCGTTTGCGGGGTTTTTTTATACTGGCTTTAAAACTTTATCGAATAAGGTTCAGGAAAATTGTTTCTGCTTTTAATAAATTTGGCTGCGCTTCAAAATCTTCGTCTAAATCTGTGCAGTCTTCGCTTTTGGCTTTATCAATCAACATGGGATGCACGTAACTCTCCTGAAGGACGGACGGGGTATTGCCACTTTTTTCAGAAACGGTTTCCAACAGCCCTTTAAGGGTGATTTTATCTTCCTTTTTACAGGCTTTCATCAGTTCTTCTAAGAATAAAACGCTAAAGCGCCATGTCCGAAAATCCTTAGCCGTAAATTCACCATCCATATTCTCCTTCAGAAAATCATTGAATTGGGAAGATCCGATTTTATGCACCTGCCCGTTATGGTCCTGATATTTAAAAAGACGTTGGCCGGGAATTTCCGCACAATGGGCAATGACCTTTGATGCGATTTCGTCACGGCCCTCAGTGTCGATTTCAACGTTGCCTTTCCCATGATAATGAATATCGAAATGGCTACCGTCTAATTCAATATGATTTTTATCAAGGGTTGTCAGACCATAGGTTTGGTTTGTATCGGTCGCATGATCGCTGCCGATGCGCATGCCCGTTTTATCCAACAGGCGTGCCATACCGGCCATGACATACGTTTTGTCATCATCGGCATCTTTTAGATGCCTGTAAATACGGCGTCGAAAACCGGGTAAGGCCAAACCAAAATCAAACATGCGGTCAAATTTGACCCGGTCACGCAGGTCGACCCACTTTTCATGGTAGAAATATTGCAATTTGTCATTGCCATCCCGACCGGTTGCCTGAAGATGGCCGTTTTCATCCGCACAATAATAAACTTCGCGATAGGATGGGGGAATGGCAAGGGTTTTTAAACGTGCCCTTGTCTTTTCACATTTGACCGTTTTGCCATTCTCATCAACAAAAGTGTAACCACGACCGCATTTCCGGCGTTTGATGCCGGGCGGCAACTGTTCGATATAAATCAAACTGTGTTTTTTTAAGAGTTTATGTTTGCGGTCTTGAGTTGCTGACATAGGTAAGCAAACAGTTTATCTGCCAAAAAGGTTCACGAGCCGATAGGCCTGAAGATAAGGTTAGTAATCCCATTCCCAGAAAATACCACCACCTGTGTCACCGCGGGATCCGACCTGGCTTTCAATTGTCACACTTGGCGTCAATTCAACCTCCACCCTTGCAGCACCTGCGCCCTCTTCGCTGCCTTGCTGAACCTCAAGGTAAACATCATCGGAAAGGTATTTACCGGCACCTACCGTAACCCCCTCACCCGTGCCGCCCTCAATGCGCAGGTCGTCCAGTCCCGTAGCATTCTGGATCTCACCCAAGGGGTCGAGCCCCGCCCCGCGGCCGGAGAAACGGCGGGCTGTTGAGGCAAGCTGCAAGGCCTGAAACGGTGAAATCTGTGTGATATCTTTACCGAATAAAATTAATGCCAAAACCCTATCTTCGGCCATCGCTGGCGAGGATGAAAATTCGATCTGGGGATCCGTTGCCGGACCGCGCATCTGGATGATCGCTTGAATATCTTCAACCTCAGTCACGGCATTTACGTTAAGATATGGGGATGGCGGGATCGGACCCTGAAAACGGAACGAAGATTCCCCCAGTTCAAAACGACGTCCGAATTCTTCATAATGGCCGCGAACCACCTGCAGCTGGCCAATCACGTCCGGCTCTGCCGCGGTGCCGACCACATTGAGCGAACCACCCAAACGTACATCCAGCCCCCAACCGGAAATATTAATATTGCGGCGTGAATCAAAATCCATGTTCAATCGCACGGCTTCCAGCAATGACGTTTGCCCGTCCTCAATTTCATCCACAATATTCAATTCGGGAATCCGTTTATCGAAACGGTCAGGCAGGGTATAGTTGATATAATCCGCGCCGATCTGCCCTGTAATTGTATAGATTCCATTTTCCGTGACAACTCGCGTATTCGCATCCAATTGCAACTGCATGACATCGTCATTGATAAACTGCATGTTGTTGGCATTGGCAGAAATATTCACAACCGGACGCGTCACATCATTCAGATCAATCTGACCCGCAATTTGAATGTCGCCGTTTCCACCGTCATCACCCGTCAGACTGCGGATGTCAAGTGTGCGGCCCTGCATGGCAATAACACCATTCATATTCTGAATATCAACATCGTAGCTGTTGTTTTGATAGCGTCCTTGCGACAAGCGTAACGTGCCGTTGATCAGGGGCGCATCCAGTGTGCCGCCGAATTCCGCGTCGAGTTGGGTCAGCCCTTGAACATCATGCTGGCTGGGCAGGAACAACCCGGCAATCGATTGCAAATCAAATCGTCCGTTTGCCACCCCGGCGAGTGGTGCATTTGTTTCAAACTCAAAATTAAACGGCAGGATAGAAAATGCCATGGGAACAGACACATCACCTGACAGCGTTTCAATTCCGGTTCCCGACCCTGTAAAGTCGGCTTGAAGACGCTCGTTTTGATAGGCTACATCCGTATCGATTTCAACACGCATGTCATCGCTGACTTGTGTCAACTGAATGTCAGCGCGCGCGATTGGTGCCGCGCCCGTTCCGGTCAGGCGCAAAGACCCCACTGCCAATTCAACATTGTTATCCTGTAAAGCCGTTGAATTAATGGGCGGCTGGGTCAGGTCTAGCTTGTCGAGATTGATGGTAACATCAACATTGGCCGGGGAAACAACCCCTTTTGCCCGTGCATGAAGGGGCGCGCTTTTGATATTTAGGCTACTGATTGTGTAGCGTTCGGCCCCTAAATCAATTACCGCTTTTGTACTGGCCTCGAACGCCGTTTCATAGAAACCGTTGATATCTGCTGTCAGATTTAAAGTTTGGAAATCCGATGTCGGCGCAATGCTGGCGTTTAAGGTATTGACCCGAATTTCATCATAAATAATATCACGGCCTGATATGTTCCCGCTGTAGATTTGCTGCCCGTTTCGCACATCCAGCGAAACATTTGCAGTTGCCCGCCCCCTAACATTTGGAACGTCCGCAAAGGCCCGTATAAGGTTAAAGTTTTCAAATGTCAGGCTTAATTGGCCTTTTTGTTTAAACCCATCATTCAATAGCAATTGCAATTGGCCATAAGCGTCCAGCCCTTCAGCCTTGGCGCGCAGACTTTCAAAGCTGAGGATATCGCGCGTACCGCTAATCGGGCTTTCAAACGTCAGCGGCTGGTTTTCAACCGCGCCTTCGAACCCGACGCGACCTTGATAATTGTCCAGCGTTCCGTCAACGGCAAGTGTCAATTCACCCGGTGCGGTAAATGCAGAATGAAGCTCCGGTGCCAGCGTTGCATCCAAGGTGATATCAATCACATTTTCAGCCGGGCTATAGACCCCCTCGCCATCAACACGGTAGGCCTGATTACGTTCAAGATGAAAATCCTTTATGCGAATATCACGACCACCCCAACCGCCTTCGAGGTCATAGCGTACCTGTGTTGGGATATATTGCAAAACATCCCCACCGGCCAAGGGGACAATGTCAGCCTTGCCCGCCAGGGTCAGGGTCTCCTCACGCAGACGGATGTCCTGTGTACCATCAACCGCAATGCTGGCACCACCGTTTACAATCGGATCTTCCAGAGTCAGACGGTCGAGGTTCAAATCGAGGACAATTCGGTTTACCGGAATGTTTGGCCGCGTTGGAAACATAAATTCAGAGTTATCAGCCTGCTCACTTTCGCTGACTGGCAGACGGTGCAAAACCGCATCTTCGGCGGCGATGCTAAACCAGAGTTGTTCCAAAGGTAATGGCAGTACGTTCAGGTCCAAGTCCGGATTGATAACGGTCAGGAAAATACCCTCATCATCCGACATTTCAAGTTTGTCAGCGCCCAATCCAAATCCGCCGACATAGCCAAAACCCTCAAGCGCGAGGGTATAGGGAGTTTCTTTCATGACAGCATTAAGTTCAGACTGTAGCCATGCACTGCCGCGCTCGGTTCCCAGCCAGGCGCTAAACCCGTAAATAGCACCTATCAATAGAACCGCCAATACGGATAAAATTGCGGCCACCCAACCGATCAAGCGCCCTGTCCTGCGTGAGACTTTTATA
>CAXGXG010000118.1:0-5761 GCA_964013525.1 uncultured Alphaproteobacteria bacterium
CCAACCCAAACAGCATGTCTGGCTGGCTGGAAGCGCATGCCCCTTATTTAAAAGAGAAGATGATCATCTCGCCCGCGCATAAGGTTGATATTTTTGAAATGCGGGATGTTTATGGCGCATTGGAAGATGCCCACAGCCCGGTACTGGACCTGCCCAATGGGGGAAGTCTTGTCATCGATTCGACCCATGCGATGACCATTATTGATGTGAACCGCGGCAGTGGCGGTGACATTGTCAGCGTTAACAAAGAAGCTGCACGGCTTGCCGCCCGTCATTTCCGCCTTCGCAACCTGAGCGGGGCAATCCTGATTGATTTTATTAACCTGCCGTCCAAAACGGAACGTTATGATTTGATCCGCCTGCTAAAGAAGTGCATCGGGACAGATCCCGGCAATACGGCTGTTCACGGTTTTACTCGTCTTGGCATTATGGAGGTCACCCGCAAACGCCGTACGGCCACCTTGCATGAAAAAACCTCGAATTAAATCTGGACAACGGCATTTATATCTTTTATACATCCTATGTCTTTGACAGTTAGATGACAAAGATGCCCGGGTAGCTCAGGGGTAGAGCAGGCGACTGAAAATCGCCGTGTCGGTGGTTCAAATCCGCCCCCGGGCACCACTATTCACCCCCCTTGTTTCGTTAACAATTTATTAACAATTTTGAAAAGCTGTTGTTATCAAACCCTTACGAGCGGTTTACGCAACATTTTTGTCCCATGCGGTGTTTGTATGGCAAGGAGACACGAAATGTTAAAACTTACAACCGCCCATCCCATTGCAATTTTACTGTTTATCGGTCTGATGTTGTTTTGCACGCCCCCTTCCTATTCCAAAGAAGCCATGGGGACGGCAACAGCTAATGTCGTATCTGAACAAAATGTGGCGATCGTTGACTTTGCTGATAATGAAGTTTGCATCGGCGATAACTGCCGCGACAAAGCAAAAGCGACACGAACAGTCTGTCAGGGCAACGATGATGTCTTTCGTGAATGTTTGGAGCGCCAAGTTGAACGTTTCCAAGCCGCAGAAGCACGCCGTTCACGGTTTAATCAACGATAATCTTTCCTTTCCAAAAGTTTTTGCTATACTGACCATCCAATAATTAAAAGGTTAGATATGCACCACCTTGAATTTGAAAAACCTGTACTGGAACTTGAAGGCAAGATTGCTGAACTGAAGCACATGACAAAAAGCGACGATGCTGTCGACATGTCTGATGAAATTGCGCGTTTGGAAACCAAAGCGCAAAAAACCTTAAAAACTACGTATGATCGCCTGTCCCCGCAGGAGAAGGTTCAAGTTTCCCGTCATCCAGAGCGTCCGCATTTTGGTGATTATATCAAGCACATGATTGAAGACTTCACACCGCTCGCAGGCGATCGCCTCTTCGGCGAGGACGAAGCCTTAATTGGTGGTCTGGGACGCTTTCGTGGTCGTTCCTGCGTGATTATGGGACAGGAAAAGGGCAGCGATACGGACAGCCGCATCCGTCACAATTTCGGGATGGCCCGTCCCGAAGGTTACCGCAAGGCGCAAAGACTAATGGATATGGCTGATCGTTTTAAATTGCCTATCATATCGCTGGTTGATACAGCCGGCGCCTATCCGGGTGTGGGCGCTGAAGAACGTGGCCAATCCGAAGCTATTGCCAAATCCATTGAAAAGTGTTTGGAAGTTAAAGTGCCTGTTATTTCCGTCATCATTGGTGAAGGTGGATCAGGTGGCGCAATTGCCATTGCGACGGCAAACAAGGTTTACATGCTGGAAAATTCAATCTACAGCGTTATCTCTCCTGAAGGGTGTGCATCTATCTTATGGCGCAGTGCAGAATATGCAAAAACAGCCGCCGAGGCCTTGAAACTGACCGCGCAAGACCTTAAGTCACTTGGGATTATTGATGGCATTATCAAAGAGCCATTGGGTGGCGCACAGCGCAATCATGCTGAGTGCATTACATCTGTTGGCGATCAGATTGAACAAGGCCTGACCGAGCTGGATAGTTTGGACGGATTGGTTGTTCGCGCACGTCGCCGCCAGAAATTTTTAGAAATTGGAAATGACCTATGACCAACGAAGAAATCAAAGCCAAGTTTGCTGAGAAAATCGCCAAACGCCCTGATGTAAAAACGCAAATTAAATTTGATATGGGCGATGATGGCATTATTTTTGTCGACAGCACTCAATCCCCGCCTGAAATTTCCGAAGAAGACAAGGACGCGGAAGCAACACTTATCCTGTCCAAATCAACATTGGAAGACATCATTGCCAAACGCAAAGACCCTAAAATTCTGTTCATGACAGGGAAAATTAAGGTTAAGGGCAGCATGGGTACAGTGATGAAGATTGCCTCAATCCTCTAGATCTGAAGGCAAATAAAGCTCCATAGACAGCGCATGAACCCGCCCGCTGAGGAAAGCCTCCAAGCTCTTGTTGACTGCCTGGTGTTTTTGAATGCGTGACATTCCTTTGAATTTATCTGTTGCCATCTTTAAGTGAAAGTGGCTTTCCCCCCGCCCATCATGACCGGCGTGACCGATATGCCTGTCACTTTGATCTTGCAGTTCCAATACAGCCGGATCAAAGTCGGCTTTTAAGGTTTTGACCATTTCATCTTTTATCGACATTCTGCACCTCAACTTTTTGTTGAATCATGATATACTTAATCCATATGCGTATTCCAGACCTAAAACCGAAATCCGCCGATTTCAATGATCACGAGCAGAAGGATGTCTCAACACCTGACTGCGATATTCCCGGATGTCCGTTTGGGGGATTACACCGCGCGCCAAAATCCCGTGACCTGGAAGAATATTACAATTTTTGCACAGACCATGTGACCGAATACAACAAGAACTGGAATTATTTCGAGGGCATGTCCCAACGCGATATTGAAGAACACATGTACCGTGCCATGACCTGGGACCGCCCGACATGGGTTTCCAACCTGACAAACGGTATGGGAGCTGACTATTTGAAGCAGCGCGTCTACGAAGGCATTCGCATGGATGGCTTTGATATGGGGGGAAGCTTTAACAAAGAAGACACAGAAAAGCAGCGCGCCCGTATCAATATGCCGGCACCCGAGGTGGATGCCCTGGATACCCTGGGTCTGGAGCCACCCGTTGACTGGAACGAAATTCGAAAACAGTATAAAAAACTTGTAAAAAAGCATCACCCCGATGTCAGTGAACAAAAGGACGAGGATGCCGAGAAGATAAAACAGATTAACCTCGCCTATTCTATCCTGCGCGTGGCCTATCAAAAATTTGAAAAACTGGAGAAAAAGAAAAAATGACCTCTCACCCCCTATCGCCTGATCTTGTACCGGATATTGAGATTGATGCCGAACAAACCTTTGGCTTTGAAATGGCAAACAAAATTCCCGGATTTTCAGCTGCAAATGATTATGTTCCGGAAACCGACCCGAACTACATTTTCGACCCGGCAACCACGCGCGCCATTCTGGCCGGGTTTTCACACAACCGCCGCGTTATGGTTCAGGGGTATCACGGAACAGGTAAATCCACCCATATTGAACAGGTTGCCGCCCGCCTAAACTGGCCATGTATTCGTATTAACCTGGACAGCCATGTCAGCCGCATTGATTTGATTGGTAAGGATGCGATCGTTTTGGAAGATGGCAAACAGGTCACCAAATTTCAGGAAGGCCTTTTGCCATGGGCGCTACAACATCCTGTAGCCTTGGTGTTTGATGAATATGATGCCGGTCGTCCGGATGTCATGTTTGTTATCCAACGTGTTTTGGAGGCCGCAGGTAAACTGACTTTGCTTGATCAAAACAAGGTCATCACCCCCCACCCGGCTTTTCGCATTTTTGCAACGACCAATACAGTCGGCCTGGGTGACACCACGGGCCTGTACCACGGAACGCAACAGATTAACCAAGGCCAAATGGACCGCTGGCATATCGTGGCGAATCTGAACTATCTGGAGCCAGAACGCGAAGTCGACATCATACAGGCCAAATCACCCAATTATCAGGACGACGCAGGTCGCAAAACGTTGGAGAATATGGTTCAGCTGGCAAATCTGACACGTCAGGGCTTTATGAATGGCGACCTTTCCACAGTAATGTCGCCGCGAACCGTCCTCAGCTGGGTTGAAAACACTGATATTATTGGGGATCGCACGCAAGCATTTCGCCTGACGTTCCTGAACAAATGCGATGAAATGGAGCGCCCGATTGTTGGCGAATATTATCAGCGTTGTTTTGGTGAAAACCTGTCCTAAAGCCGCGTTGCCTTGACTGTTATTTTTCCATACCAAAGCTTTGCATTTCAAACAGGGCGCGATAACGGCCGTTTTCACGTTTGACCAGTTCAGCATGCGTGCCTTGCTCTACAATATGGCCATTGTCAAAGACAAGAATTCTATCAACGGATTTGATGGTCGAAAGCCTGTGGGCAATCATGATGGATGTGCGTCCACGTGTCACGTTTTCCATCGCCTGTTGGATCAGGTCTTCGGAAATGGAATCCAGACTGGATGTTGCCTCATCCATAATCAGAATGGGTTTGTTCGACAGAATTGCCCGCGCAATTGCCACGCGCTGGCGCTCCCCGCCGGACAGTTTAATCCCCCGCTCACCCACCATCGTGTCGTACCCTTCGGGAAGGGTTGTGATAAATTCGTGCGCATGCGCCTGGCGGGCGGCCTCTTTGATCTGGGCGTCTGTCGCGTCCGGTAGACCATAGGCAATATTCTCGCGCAGGCTGCGGTGGAACAGGATCGGCTCCTGCGGGACCATGGATATCGATTGGCGGAGGCTTTCCAAGCTCACTTTACTGATATCCTGGCCATCAATCAGGACCGCGCCACGTTCGACATCATATAAACGTTGCAAAATTTTAACGAAAGTTGATTTTCCACTGCCGGATTCCCCAACCAGCCCGACCTTTTCGCCGGGTTGAATGGTCAATTGAAAGTCCTGATAGACAGCATCTGCTTGGTTTTCGTAACGGAATGTTACGTGGTTATATTCGATGCGGCCCTCAGTAATCTTTAATGGTGTGGCATCTGGTTTATCGCGAATGTCCAATATGGCCTGATCAAAATGGATCACATCCTCAATATCATTTAGGGCGCGCTGCATTTGGCGGATTTGGCTGCCGATGTCACGTACATATCCCATAACAATAAAGGCACTGGTCATCGTGTAACTGACATCACCAGGGGAAAAAACGCCTGTGTACCATTTCCAAACAGCCAGCCCGATCAATGTTTGCAGCATAAGATAAAGGATCATGGTTTGTATCAAGTCGCCATGGACATAGCGCCGCCAGGATTTCCAGACCTTTTGATACCAGACGGACAAACGTTCCGACAGGCGGGCATCCTCTCGCCGTTCAGCGCCAAAATTCTTTACAACCGAATTACAGGTTACGCTGTCCGCGATGGTACCGCTCAGTTTTGAGTCTTCGGCTACCCATTCACGGTTCACGGGTGATATATACTTGAGAGACAGGACAGCACTCACGCTGATATAAATGATAAGACCCGCCAGAAAACTGAAACCGACCACAGGATCGTGTAAAATTTGACTGATCGTTATTCCGGAAAGGACCAAGGCCGTCGGGATCATATTCATATACAAAAGATCACCAAAGGAATCAAAAGCCCACATTCCACGGATCACTTTACGCGTTGTCGCACCGGCAAAACTGTTGGTATGCCAGTTGGTGGTAAAGCGTTGCACCTTGTAGAAAGCATCTTCGACCACGCGCGGCAGGAGATAG
>CAXGXG010000119.1:0-5752 GCA_964013525.1 uncultured Alphaproteobacteria bacterium
AGTTTTGATGGATCAACGTTTTCTGAAATTAACTTACGCGCCTCGTATTTTTTATCACGCGCCTCTTTTAACGAGACTTCTGGATATACACCAAGAGCCAAACGCTTTTCTTTGCCGTTGAGGCGATATTTTAAACGCCAGTACTTTGATCCATTTTTGTGAACCTCAAGATACAGTCCTTGACCATCAAAAATTCGATAAGTCTTTTCTTCTGTTTTGGCGTTTTTTACCTGGATATCAGAAAGTTTCATTATTATTTCCTTCATTAAAAATATTATCTAAAAATGCATATACTGCTTTTGCCTCTTTTTTATTAAGGTTTATAACCCTTTCAGCCGTTTCAATTGTCAGTAAACGTTCTTCATTAATCGCAATGCTAAAACTGTTTGGGTGGTTTTCTGGCTTATTGGCGTGCCTGATTCTTTCATTTTCTGCCTCACGCCGGTGCGCAACAGGATCAATACCTCTTTTAAGTAATGCCTTGGCCTTGTCGCGTTCGTCTTGGGCTGCCCCAAAAGAAATATCGGGATATACCCCTATGGCATACGTCTTTTGTTTGCCCTCATAACTGTACTTTAAACGCCAGTATTTCGAGCCATTTGGCATTACATGTAAATATAACGATCCGCCAGCCCCCACTTTATAGGGGGTATTCTTAGGGGTATATTTTGATGCGTTAAACATAATTTGGGGATACATGTCATTTTGTCTAATTTATATCCCCAATTATGCCCCCAGATGAAGCGATTGTAAAGATTTTTAAATGAACGTCAGCGAACGATCGTGAAATACGAAGCCTTGCAAATAAAGGGATTTTGCGGTAATCTGCGAACTTTGGCGAACAATAATGAAAGGAAAAATGGCTGGGGTGGCAGGATTCGAACCTGCGCATGGCGATACCAAAAACCGCTGCCTTACCGCTTGGCTACACCCCAGCAAGAAGCCACAAGTTAGTTCAAAAAAAAGAAAAGTTCAAGGCTAAATTTCGCATTTTTTCGCTGTCTATTGCACACGCTCATCTTTCTTGGTTTGTAACTCTAAAAAATGACTTCTAATCTGATGCTTATATGTGTTATGTTACATGCAATCTAGATATTAATATTTTATAAACCTTTTCCAGGTATTCCTGCGTTTGGGTTTCAAACAGGGTAGAAACACGTGGCTGATAAGAAAAAAACCGTTGCTAAGGGAAATGCGCCTCTCTCCGCACATCAGGAGCGAATCTATGGTGCGTTTTTTGAGGCTGTGGAAACTGTTGGCAAACGCCTGGAGAGAACTGAAGCCGAGAGACATGCGCTTGAAAAACGTCTCGACAGCCTTGAAAGTCGCGCCAACCGTGACGAGACCACTGGCGAGTTCTATATTCCCGTGCGTGTGCAGGAAACATCATCAACCATGCCTAAGGCTGCTATGGCCGCCTCTGCTTTTAGCATCATGGTTGCTGTATCCGCTTTGTTTCTTGCCTTGACCAATGAGCCGACACTTTCAAATGAACAGCTGGCTGCGCTGAGCCAAGCGTCACGCACTCCGCAAAATGTTTTTGAACGCGAGCGGCCATCTTTGGAAATCAACCGCCAGAATCGGGATGTGCAGCCTGCCGCAAACGGTACGGATGCAGGCCGACCCGATGAAAGCCTATTGTCTACACCCGACACACGCGCATCTTCCGAAGTGGCGCCAAACCCTATGATCGCGTCAATTCTCGATTCCTTGGAAGAAGGGCGCGAGGACGCGCAGAACTCCATAGAAGCTAACGATCAATCATATGACCGTCCGAACGTAGATGCGATTGAGGAGGCAACAGCCTTAGCCGACAATCAGGAAATTGTAGAAGAGGTTGAACTGCCGACTACCGATGCGCAAACCGAAACATCATCGGACGCGTCTGAAGCCCCAGCCCAAGAACCTGAAACCCCGGTTGTTGCAAAAGTCGAGCCTGTATCAAAAGGTGAACAGGCGCCTGCGGGTGCCCCTGCCAATACCGCGGCGCCTCAGCAGCCTAGACAAGAAGCCGTTGCAAAAGCAGCACCGCCAACAATGCGCCCGGTATCAAAACCCGATATTTCACGTGATGCGACTTTATCCGGTAACACGCTAGCCCTACAAGACCGCGCTTTTGAAGGTGTGCCAGAAGCCCAGCATGATCTGGCCACTGTCTATGCGTCCGGTGCTTTGGGTCAACCTGATTATCAACGTGCACTCTACTGGTTTGAGCACGCCGCTGAGGCTGGCATTGCAAACGCCCATTACAACCTGGGAGTTATGGCCCAACAAGGCTTGGGGCGCGACCAAGATATGACGCAAGCGTTAAGCTGGTACAGCAACGCTGCCGAGCTCGGACACCCTGAAGCTTTATACAATTTGGCGATTGCCTATACCGAAGGGATCGGAACCCCTGCAGATATTGATCGCGGTGTTTCTTATTTTGAACGGGCGGCGCGCGCAGGCGTTGCGCAGGCGGCTTATAACCTTGGTATTTTATATGAAAGCAGTTTTCTTGGCGGTATTGATAAGGCGAGCGCAGCTGATTGGTATAAGTCCGCCGCTGAAATGGGTCATGAGCCCGCACAGGCCGCCTATGCACGGGTAACTGGCAAAACACTAATCGTTGAAACAACAGAAGAAAGCCGCATCAGCGGCATTCAAACAGCTGCGGGATCCTACGATCCTGAGGGCAGTTTGGTTTCAAATATTCAGAACCTTTTGATTGGTGCAAATTACCTGCCCGAACCGGCAGATGGAATTATTGGTGCACAAACAACGGATGCGATCAAATCCTATGAGAAGGATTTCAACCTTCCTGTGACAGGGCAGGCAACGCCCGAAATTCATGAGCACATGAAAATCAACCTTCAATAATCATTCTGCCGTTTTTCAAATGAACCTTTTCGTGGTTTCTACTGAATACGTGGGCCTTTGCCCAGAGGTTTTGTCGTGGCAGAATCCGTCTCTTCAATCAGGCTGGGCTCTTGAAGGCCATTTTTCAGCTTGGCTTGGATATCATTACGGATTGTTTCGTTTTCCGAAAGGCCGAGGGCTCTGTTCCATTGATAGGAGGCTTCTTGCGTGCGGCCCATTTGCCAATAGGCATCACCAAGGTGGTCATTCATAGTAACGTCGCCAGGCGTGATTTCCAACGCGCGCTCAAGCCATTTGGCGGCTTGTCTGTAATCGCCCATCTTATAATAAGCCCAACCGTAACTATCAAGGATGTAGCTGTCATAGGGGTCAAGAGCGATGGCTTTTTCAATCATATCCATGGCCTGCTCAAGCTTAATACCTTGATCAATCCAGCTGTAACCTAAGAAATTTAGAACGTCCGGGTTGTTCGGTTCGCGCTCCAGAGCTGTTAGAAAATCCTGTTCAGCAGCGTCCCAATTTCCAAGCTGATCATGCATGATTCCACGTGCATAAAACAGTCTCCAGTCTGTGGGGCTGTCATCTGAATTCAATGTCTGGATAGCATGGTCGTAAGCCTGGAATGCCATAGAGAAGTCTTTTTGCTGGCTATATAGGTCACCTTTGTGCATCAAAGCTTCAATTTTATAGTGATCATTTTTTTGCCATTCTTCCAGCAGAGTGAGGGCCGATGCGGTGTCATTGGCAGCCTTCCACGTGCGCAACTTTTGCAATTGTGCTGTTTTGTACAAAAGGTCGCCCGACTGCACGTTATCGTAATAGGAAAGTGCGCGCTTATAATCTTTGTAATGCAGCTGCAGGTTACCCATCAGAATGTCCAGTTCCTCGCCTTCATAGCCGAGGTCTTCGGCTATGCGGGCGTAAATTAGTGAGCTGTCATATGCCTTTTTTTCGGCCAACAGACGTGACATCGTAAAAAGCGTATACCCAAAGCCTTCAATAGGGCTGTTAATCTCTTTTGCAGGCACATCGCCATTCTCTAGTCTGGCCAGCGCATTTTGCGTATAAACATTTCCCGGTTCGCGCGTGTTGATCAGCGTATAAATCTGGCGCGCCATATCATGGTCGCCAGCGCGTTCGAAATAATTGGCAGCCAATAGGGTTTCACGCAAATCGACCCCTTTTTTCAATGCGGCGCGGTAAGATTTGTCGGCTTGCGCGTCACCCATAAAATCAAGGATCAAAGCCTTTTGAAAAATATAAGCCGTATCTTGGGAGAAGTCGGATGCGGCAAGGCTATTCAACGCCGCAACTTTATCCTGATTTGCGGCCGCCGCCCATGCCTGCAGCATGGGGACTGCAAAGCCGCCAAATGCATTTGTATTAATATCTTTTAACGTTGCGTGCGCAGCTGCGAAATCGCCTTTTTTAATGTCTGCAACGGCCCCGACAATCAATGCAAGCTCACCACCGCCTTGTTCGGTAATTTGCGTTGCAAGCTTCTCAGCCTGATCGCTGTTGCCACTGATAAGCGCTGTCAGAAATGCGCGCTCGGTCAGGATATTGTCTGCAAGGTCATGAAATTTATTCAATGTATGCGCGCGGTTATAAAAACGAAACGCATTGTCCCAATCGTTATGGGTCTGTGCTGAACGCGCGGCAAGATAGCTGCCCACTTGGTTAGGGGGTACAGTTAAGTTGTTTTGGACCATGGAAGCGGTTTTGCTTTTATCCGCATTGGCTAGGGGCAATTCTCTTGCCTGTTTTACAATTTGCGGTGCTTGCGATTGTACAGTCTGTATGTTCTGTATCTGAGGTGCATTAAAATGGCTTGAGCCAATATGCATAAAGGCCAGGCCGGCAACGAATGCTGCTGAAATTTTTAAGCTGGTTTTAAATGTTTGATTGTTATTGTTGTTTTTTTTCAAATTTAACTCCTGCTGCGGCTTCGCCTTTGAAAGGGGCCACGTTTTATTATTACACCCACATATTAAATATTGGTCAAAAACAGGCGTTTTCAATGAGAAATTTGGAACTTTTCTTATTTCCGTGCATTGATTCATCATTTTTTGTATGCTATTTGTAATAATCTTACAAAATTTACGTTACGGGGGTAGTTTGCGTAAAGAAGCACTTATGTCCGCATTTGCGGGTGTCGCCTTGATAATTGGGAGCAGCACGTCTGATAACCCAGGTCGAGACATGCACCAAAATGAAAGCGCATCGGCGACTCAAACCTTGCGCAATACATGTGAAATTCCACCGGGTATGCAGGGTGGGAATTATTACAAGGAAAACGAATGTGTTTCACTGCGCGCATTTTTGGCAAATCCCGAGCGCTTTAAAGAGCAAAGAAATTATAAGCCTTTAAAGGCCATTTATAATTCATCCGCGGCGGGCCGTGACATGTTGGAACGCGCAGCCAGCGATGGTGTCAGCCTTTGTGATATGGATCTGTCGCCGGGGATGGCCGGGGTGCATCGCCACCATAAAAAACAGATCGGGATTGATTACGCAAAACGTCAAACCTTCGCATCCCAAGTGGCCACTATTGTTCATGAACTTGCCCATCATTATCAATCGCACTTTAATGCGGATTATTATAATCCGAGGCGCTCTCTTTCCCAAAATCAACAGGCTATGTTGGCTATGGAAACCGCAGCCCCCACTACAGAGGTTATTATTCTGTTCCTGGCCGGGCAGAAGGGCACGCTGGATTGGCGCAAGGAAATTCCTGAAAATTTCTACTTATATAAATGGCTGAGCCAGTTCGAAGATGAGTATTACCGTCACATTGGCCATTACGGTGATCATGATGGGGCGATCAATTATGCGGCATCAGAAGTTTGGCAAGAGATTTTAACAACGCAATCAAAGCTTGATTATTACAATG
>CAXGXG010000120.1:0-5709 GCA_964013525.1 uncultured Alphaproteobacteria bacterium
GAAGTTCAAAACCTGCCGATCCTGATCAAAGCCGACGTTTCCGGTTCTGTTGAAGCTATTATCGGCTCTCTCAACAAGCTGACCGAGGAAAATGAAGAGGTCCGCGTACAAGTTCTTCACAGCGGCGTTGGCGGTATCACAGAATCAGACATTACACTTGCCAATGCATCGAATGCGATGATTGTCGGATTTAACGTCCGTGCAAATGCGCAAGCGCGCGAGCTTGCAAAGCGCGAAGGCGTCGACATCCGTTATTATTCGGTCATTTATAACGTGATAGACGATGTGAAAGCCCTCCTGAGCGGTCTGCTGGAGCCGGAGCTGAAAGAAAACTTCATCGGTTATGCACAAATCCGCGAGGTCTTCAACATTACCAAGGTTGGTAAGGTTGCTGGTTGCATGATTACCGAAGGTGTCGTGAAACGCGGTGCCAAAGTTCGCCTTCTTCGTGATGACGTTGTCATTCATGAGGGCAGCTTGAAAACCCTTCAACGCTTTAAGGATGAAGTGAAAGAAGTCCGTGAAGGTTTTGAATGCGGTATGGCCTTTGATAACTATGACGATATCAAAGAAGGCGATATGATCGAGTGCTTTGAAATTCAGGAAATCAACCGGGAAATTTAATCCTTACCTCCTCTTGGGAGTTTATGATGCAAAAAGGTAATGCACTCTTTCTAATATTGATTGCGGTTGCCCTATTTGCAGCCCTCTCCTATGCCGTCACCTCTTCGGGGCGCGGCGGCGGGACTATTGACCGTGAATTGAACACCATCAATACCGCAGTGACCCAGCAATGTAGCGCCTACATGGATTACGGCAAGCAAAAGCTGACCTTTATGAACGGCTGTACAGATTCCGAAATCAGTTACGAATATAATGGCAAAAACGTCAATGCAGATGCCCCTGCTGATAAATCCTGTCATATGTTTGACAGCGCAGGCGCAGGCCTGACGCCTTGTGCCCCTGATGAGGATGTCGCGGTCACATTTGGTGATACAGATACCACCTTCGCCCTTCCCGGCGGGCATACCGGCAAATGTGCAAACTGGGCCGTTTCTTGGGATGATCAGGAGTATTGCGATATTCAAACATCATCGGATTCCACGAATTATCAAACTTATGCCATATGTTGGCGCCTAGAATCCGGTGAGCCTAGTTATGAAGATCGAACATGGGCGTATGAGGTCGGTTATTTGAATGCAGTATGCCTAGGCGCATGTGGCAGTCCGGGCTATGGATACAGCCAGACATCAACAAATGGCTCAGTTTATACGCATTATTTGTCCGACAACAGTTATACGCCCGTCCCCCTGAGTGAAGCGTGCAACGCCACAATTTGGCGCGTCGCATGTGATTGCTGGCAGGAAAGCTAAGGCTCAAGGTTTAGGCGCATTGCCTTTTGCAGGCGGCACACGCAATCCTTTGCAAAGGTCATTTATAAGGCCTTTTACTTTATCATCCTGAAGGCGCCCAGCGAACTGAGTTCCGAATTTGGAGAGATTCTCACACAGAATTGCGAATTCATCGGCATTAAAATTTGGCCCCGGCGCTTTTTCAGTTCTCGCACCCCATAGAGTATTGAATGTATTGTCCTTGCACATCCCATCCAATTGTTTTTGAAGGGAGGCCGCTGCAATGCGCAACGAAGCCCGCTCGCCGCTTTTCTGAGCATTTAGGCTAAATGCCGCGCGAAGACCGTCAAACTGCTGATCACAAGCCCATACACGCCGAATTTGTGCTTTGTTTTGCTTAAAAACTGCAAGAATACGGTATGCCCTGCCAATATTTTGTTGTGTTTGAAAATGTGTGAAGTGGCTCGTCATGAACGTCTCTTTCCAGTTAGAAGTTAAGATGGCGTTTCATATCCGATTTCAAGCCGGCCATGAGATTTTTATCGTTTTGATATACAGTAAATTACAAAAAATTATGAGTTATGTCAATAAGAATTCCATCATTCCTCTCAGATTATTTTAGCCAGCCATCCCTATATATTTGCGGAAATCACGGTTTTCTGTTAAACAAAGACCCACACGATCAAGGATATAGACTATGAAACAACCATCACAACGGCAATTGCGGGTTTCGGAAAAACTTCGTCATATTTTGGCAGAGGAGCTACAACGCGGCACTTTTGGCGGTGACCCGGATCTGGAACACGCAAACCTGATGACAGTCAGTGAGGTCAGAATGAGCCCCGACCTCAAAAACGCGACCGCTTATGTGTCCTGTTTGGACAACTCACGCGAAGAAACAATCATCAAAGCACTGAACAGAAACGTAAAGTTCATTAAAGGGCCCGTTGCCCGCAAGGCCGAGCTGCGCTTTACGCCAAAGCTTTACTTCGTCAGTGATACGGCGTTTGATTACGCTCATGATATCAACACCCTTATGAAGGATGAAAAGGTCCAACGTGATATTCATGCCAGCGGGGAAGAAGAGTAATGGGCCGCAAAAAAGGTCTGCCGATCAACGGCTGGCTTATTTTGGATAAACCGCTTGAGATGAGCTCCACCCAGGCGCTCAGCAAGGCCCGCTATATCCTGAATGCGCGTAAGGCCGGTCATGCGGGAACCCTAGATCCCGCAGCAACGGGTGTCCTTCCCCTGGCCTTTGGTGAAGCGACAAAAACAGTTTCATATTTTCAAGCGGCCACAAAGACCTACCGCTTTACAGCCCGCTGGGGTGCAGCCACCAATACAGATGATGCCGAAGGTGAATTTATCCAGACATCTGACAGCCGCCCTTCTGAGGAGCAGGTACAGGAGGCTGCCCGAACCTTAACAGGTGAAATTTCACAGGTGCCCCCGCAATATTCCGCAATAAAGGTTAAGGGCGAGCGCGCCTATGCCCTGGCCCGTAAAGGTGAAGATGTAAAGCTTTCTGCCCGTAAAGTTTTTGTTCTTGATTTGCGGTTATTGTCCCACACCGGGGAGGAAAGTGAATTTGAATGTCACTGTTCAAAAGGAACATACATTCGTTCGCTGGCCCGTGATATGGGGGAAAGTATGGGATGTTTCGGTCACGTGACAGCATTGCGCCGCACAGCTGTTGGACAATTTACAGAAAATGACGCCTTTTCTCTGGACGAACTGGAAAAAATCGTGCAGAGTGCGCCTACTGAAAACGTTTTGTTACCTGTAGAAGCGCCGCTGGACGACATCCCGGCCCTTTATATCACAGATAATGAAGCCAGCAGATTGAAGAACGGACAATCTGTCGTATTGTTTTCCAAAGATGGCCAACGCCGGATGAAAGACGCCGGATTGGACCCGAAATCGGCAAATGATACGGTTCTGGCACGAACTTATAAAAAACCTATCGCTTTGGTCGATATTAAAGGGGTAGAAATGAAACCAGTTCGTGTTTTGAACGTTTAATCCGACGAAACGACAGTAAAAGGAGTATACAGATGTCGATTACAGCAAAGCGCAAGCAAGAGCTTTTAAAAGAATACGCACAAAAAGACAACGATACAGGATCACCTGAAGTACAGGTTGCCATCCTTTCAGAGCGCATCAGCAATCTGACAGGCCACATGCAATCTCATAAGAAAGACATCCACAGCCAACGTGGTCTGTTGGGTCTGGTTTCCAAACGCCGCCGCCTGCTTGACTACTTGAAAAGCAAGGACGAGCCACGTTATCAGGACTTGATTAAGCGTTTGGGTCTGCGTCGCTAATCGCGCCCATTAGCTTTATAAAATTAAAAAGCCCGGCAATCTGTCGGGCTTTTTTTTATTCCATTTTTATATTCCAAACACGAAAGCGAATTAACGTTTGGGCCCTTTTGGCCGTCTTTTCGCTGTTGTGTCGTTGTCATTATCATTTGCAGGGTGATCCTCGGGATTGCAGTATTTAGTACTGCTGATCGTACCCTGATCATATTCAATAACCCATGGCTGGGCATTGGGCATGGATGTTTTATAAATATTTTCCATTTCGACCTGTTTTAGAACGACATGAAAGGCCAGTTTGACGACAGAGTGGCAAGAAACAACAACGGTTTTGCCGTCTTTTAGCAATGGCAGAATTTCTTCTTCGTATAGTTTTTTGACTCGACGCACAACATCGGCATCACTCTCGCCATTTGGCAAGGCCGTATTGAATTCGCGTGTCAGGGCGCGCACTTTGGGACAGGTTTTAAAATTGTGCCCCGCAAAATCGCCGACATCTTTTTCCATCAAGTCACGGCGGGCACGGATATTCCAGCTGCCATCTTTATTTTTCAGGTTTTCGTGGGATCCGGCACTATCCAAGGCCAGGGTCAACGTGTCATGCGCGCGGTCAAGCGTTGATGAATAGGCCACATCAATCTGATATTGGCGAAGGACTGTGCCTGCGCGCTTGGCCTGATTACGCCCCTCTTCGGTCAAAGGAACATTGCGGTGCCCGGTCATACGCTTTTCAACATTATACTGCGTTTGACCATGACGCATAATAATCAATCGACCACATGACATAAAACACCTGCTTTTTATTTGTTATGATAAAAAGGCTACCACAGAATGACCATCTGTCAATCTGTTATTCATTCAAAACAGCATACAGCGTGGTTATCGCAAGGCTATTTCAGGAAACGGTGCGTACCTTTTTGCCCATCTTGATATTCAAAAACTATGGGAACGCCGGTCGGGATTTCAACCTCATTGATATTATCAGGTGTTGCCTCACCTAAAATGATCATCATTGCACGCAGCGTATTGCCGTGGGCGGCCAGTAAGATATTTTCACCCTTCTCAACACGTGGTTGAATATGCTTTTCCCAATAAGGCTGCACACGCTCCACAACGTCCTTCAGGCATTCGCCACCTGGCGGGCGTGTATCATAGCTACGGCGCCAAATGTGGACTTGCTTTTTACCGAATTTTTCGCGTGTTTCATCCTTGTTCAATCCCGTCAGGTCGCCATAGTCGCGTTCACGCAGATCATCATGGCGCGTCATATTCCAGCCATCACCCTCGCGCAAGTGCTCATTGCTGCCACTGGCATCCAATGCGATTTCAGCCGTACGGTTTGCGCGCAAAAGAGTAGATGTATAAACGGCATCAAACTTTATATCAGACAGGGCCTCACCCGCCTCTTTGGCCTCAACCTCACCCAATTCAGACAAATCAACATCATGAAAGCCCGTAAAACGGTTTTCTTTGTTCCAGACGCTCTGTCCGTGACGTAGCAATACAAGCGTGTTCATATTCAAACTTCCTTTTTTTTCTATGTCTTTTTAAAAATGTACCAAATTCGGGATTGGGTTCATAGTGGATCTTTTAATTTTACAACACACACATTTTCATAAGAATAAGCCTGTCTTAGCCTGGTTTTCCCCGATAATCCTTTGACTTATCAGGGGATTCATGGCATGAAAAGGCAACACAATAAGGTGTTTGTTAACGCTTGCATGCGGAATAGGCCGTATGCAAACAATTGAAAGAAAGACAAAATATAAATGTTTGATATTAAAACTGTAGAATTCGAGCTTGCGGGTCGCACGCTCAAACTGGAAACCGGTCACGTTGCACGTCAGGCTGACGGCGCGGTCATGGCCACATATGGAGACACAACTGTACTGGCAGCTGTAACAGGTGCAAAAAGCATCCGCGAAGGACAAGATTTCTTCCCGCTGACTGTACATTATCAGGAAAAATTCTATGCGGCTGGCCGCATTCCCGGTGGCTACCTTAAACGCGAAGGCCGCCCTTCTGAACACGAAACA
>CAXGXG010000121.1:0-5685 GCA_964013525.1 uncultured Alphaproteobacteria bacterium
GATTGATATATCACAAGGGACCTCAAAAATCATCTTGCGGCCGTGGCGGAATTGGTAGACGCGCAGCGTTGAGGTCGCTGTGGGAGAATATCCCGTGGAGGTTCAAATCCTCTCGGCCGCACCATTTCCAAAAACATTGCCAGACTGATAACCATTCACGCAGATTTGATAAAAATATACGAAATATTAGACAGGCGAGTTTAAAGCTCGATCAGGCAAACCTTCTAACTAGGCAATTCGGCTAAAATCACCACACCTGCTATGCGTGACGCGAAGCGGACCTATCACCTGCACCAGTATCGCCAGCCGCCTCACGCAGTGCCGCGTTGGTCTGAACCGCAACCTCGGTTATACGGCCTATTTTGTCTGATATTTTTTGCTGTTGGATTGTGCGACCCGACTTAAGGTCATCACGCAGCCGTTTTTCAATCTCCATCGCATGTTGTGACAAAGATGCTGCCCCCATCTGGGCCGCGGATGATTTTAAAGTATGCGCAGCCCGTACGGCATCTTCCCACTTGCGGTCTTTGACCGCGGTTTGCATTTCCAATATGCGCTCTTGGGCATTGGTCAAAAAGATCTGAAGCGTTTCCTGAAAGTTACCTTTTAGAATATTTTTCGCACTGGCCAAAGCCTCCACATCAATCAACGCTTGATCCGGCTTCTCCCCATCTCGGGGTTCATGCTGTTCCTGAGGGGTGTTCGCCTGCCCCGTTACCCAGCGCTCAACCATTGTGATCAGCTCTTGTTTGCGCACGGGTTTTGACAGGTAATCATCCATACCGTTTTTGATGCATTTTTCACGATCGCCCTTCATTGCATTTGCGGTGAGGGCCACAATAGGCAAAGGCCGTTTAACCTTGTCCCGCTTTTGCAAAGTTCGGATGCGCTGCGTGGCTTCAAAACCATCCATGACCGGCATAAGGCAATCCATTAATATAAGGTCAAAATCATGTCTTTTCACTTCGGCGATGGCTTCACGCCCATTGGCTGTGACCACATGCTCGCACCCCATTTCCTCAATAATTTCCTTGATGAAAATCTGATTGACCAGATTGTCCTCAACCACCAAAACGCGTTTTCCAGGATATTTAACCACCTGCCTGCGGTCCTGATCGCGGCTGAATGAGCGCGTATCCAGATGAATTAAACTGTTCTTATACCCTTGGTTATATTTGCGCCATGTAATGGCCAGGCCATCAATCAGGTTTTGGGCCTGAACAGGCTTTGCGATATAGGCGGAAAATCCGCGCTCTACAAAAGCTGAGTCCGCAAGCGGGTTTCCAGCCGCAGTCAACATAACCAGGCAGGCATCATCCAATCCCGGGACATCACCAATCGCGCGCACCAACATTTCACCGTTCATTTCAGGCATCAGGTAATCAATCACCACAATCTGGTAAGGGTCGCGATGATTGTAGGCATCCCTCATCATCTCCAGCGCCTTTTCACCACTGCCCACAGCTGTGCAGCGCATGCCGGCTTCGGAAAGTTGCTCACAGACCAGGTCCTGAACCACAGGAAGGTCATCAACAACCAGAACCCGCAGGTTTTGAAGATCAGGTGGCTGGGAGTGGCTGATTTCACAATCACGGTTTCTGTCAAAAGGCACAACAACTGAAAAACGCGACCCTTCACCGGGAACGCTGTCGACATGAATTTCCCCGCCCATTAACTCAACCAGGTTCTTGCAAATCGAAAGTCCCAAACCGGTTCCACCATAATAGCGTGTCGTGGAATTGTCAGCCTGACTGAATTTTTCGAATATCTTTTCAACCTTGTCCGGCGATATGCCCGTGCCCGTATCCTGAACTTCGAATACGATATCCACTTTATCTTCACTTTGGTTTTCAGGGTCTTTTTGACGAACCGTCACCACGACCGAACCTTCATCTGTAAATTTGACAGCATTGCTGATCAGGTTGCTCAGAACCTGACGCAAACGTACGGGGTCGGCATAAATGAACTGTTCCGTTCCGGGTTGGTAATGAACCACCAGTTCGACGGCTTTGTCGCGGGCGCGCACATTGTACAACACACCGATATCATCCACCAGTTCAACGAGGTTGAGAGGAACGATATCCAGTGTCATTTTTCCCGCCTCAATCTTAGAGAAATCAAGAATATCATTGATGATATCCAGCAAGGTTTCGCCTGAGGTGATAATGGTATTCGCATACCCCTTAACCTGCGATGATGCACTCGCACCGGTAATCAATTCTGCCATACCCAGAATACCGTTCATCGGCGTTCTGATTTCGTGGCTCATCGTTGCCAAAAAGTCCGACTTCAGGTGATTCAGCTCTTCGGCTTTGGCGCGGGCCTCTTCGATAATGCTCATACGTCTTGTGACAAGCTTTGCCATAGGGCGGAAAATAAACACAACTTCCATCAGCAAAACGGATAAGGCCAGCAGTGCCAAGAAACGTTCAAGCGTTTCAAAACGACCCATCGCCATTTCGGCTGCGTATTGATATTCACTCACAATCATATCCAGCAAACTGACAAGGCCGTCGACCTCAACAACATTGGCATAATTTTCGATATTATTCGTTTGTCCACCAGAATTGCCAGTTTGCATTTGTGTATATGTTGATTTGAGAGCCCGGGCATTATCCAAAAACATATTTACACGCTGATCTGCAAGGTAGGGTGCATCGAAATAGATACTTCGTATACGCTCTGTCGGTAACATATATTTCGACATAGAACTGTCATTGTTGGTTAAGTAATCATGGTTGGTCTGCATTCTGCGAATGGCCTGATCCAGACGCATGGCATAGCGTTCATGCGCCGATGGGGTTTCAGCCTCGATCAATCGCAGGCTTTCAAACGCAATTTTTTGCGCATTCATGCGTTGCATTCCGGCCATATTTATTACAGCGGCCGCCTGTTGGTTTTTGGCAATGGAAATATGAATATAAGAATACCCACAGACAATAAAGACCGCCATAATTCCAACAGCCAGTAAATAATAACGCGCCAGCTTTCTTTCATAAAATCGGGCTTTGGCATGAACGTGCATTTTTTCGGGTAGATTTCGACGGGTTTTGATACCCAGCGTCAACAAGACGGCCAAAAGCGTGATACTCAAAATCATCGCCGGCCAAAAAACAGATTGCTGGCTGATCGAAACATCCAAAATTCGGCCCAGACTGTTGTGAATGGCTCCGTAGTCCTGGCGCACTTCTCGTGCCAAAAATTTCACTGCCTCCAACGCGCGATTGTTTTCATCACGCACCAGGCTTTCATCTATCTGAACAGGGTTGCTGCTTTGTATAGATGTTTCCACTTCGCTCAGACGTTCGTCAAACCCTTGCAAAACTTTGCCAATTTCATAAACCGCGTCTTTTTCATCGTTTGTCGTTTCAATCGCCTGAATACGTGAATAGGTTTCCTGCATTTTTAAAAGGCTGGTTTCTGCCGCGCGTCGATAGGATCTGTCACCTGTATTGGCATATTGAATATAGTTCCGGACATACTCCGTATTGCCAAGCTCGATCCCCAGGGATATCAGATCCCCGTGTGTTTCCACGGTTTGCACATGCCGCCGTTCCAATGCGCTGCGTTCGGAGGACATATCCGTTTCAAAATGCGCAGCCAATGCAAACATGGCCGCCATACAGGACAGCAAGAACAGTGGTAAAATTGATGACTTTAACAGACGTTTTGTTTTCCGTTTCATATTACCACTCCAACGGTTTTTGATGATCTACAAAGGCTGTAGCTTGATTGCCAATATCGTTATATTGCAACTTCGTAAAACTGACGGCGCGGGCTTGTGCAATTCCGCGGCCATGATTATCAGCGGCACGTGCGGGATCAATATGCAAATATTTTTTCCATTCAAACCCATCGCCCATATCTGTCACGGTTAAATAGACACCTTCGGTACGGTTAATGATTTTAACAGTGACATGTTTTTGACTGTTTTCCGGAGCCGACTGACGTTTAATAACCTCCGCGCGCCAAATCCCCTGATCTATCAGGCGGGATTTTTCTGCATACCCGATTTTTAGATTCCCGTGTTCGTGCGCATTGATAAATAATCCGGCCAAACCGGACAGAACCGTATCCGGATATGCAAAACAGTTGGATGCAAACGCGGCAAGGCTGTGGGCATCCTCAAGCGTATTAAATTTAAAAACACACGTATCTATCAGTGCAAAGCTGCGCTTATGTTTTTGCAATTCCCTGTCCAGGGTTTGGCGCTGTTTTGTTTCGCGCAATGCCGCCGATAAAACGGAGCGTAAAATTTTCTCGTCTATAGGTTTTTTTAAATAATAGAAAACGCCTGCCGCCAAAGCCGATTGAATATCCGCCATATCAGAATGACCCGTTAACATGATGATGGGAATATGTTTTAGGGCCTTGTCTTTTTTCAACAGCGCAACCGCACTTAGGCCATCCATGACCGGCATGACCTAATCCATGATTACGGAATGAATTTCCCCCTTGCGTGCCTTCAGAATTTCATACGCCTGCTGTCCGTTTTCTGCTGATACAACATCATGTCCCATGGCCTCTACCTGCGCGGTAATGAATTTAAGGGACACGGGGTCATCCTCAACAGCCAGAACCGTCTGCCTGTAACCATCCTCAATACGGGGCGCGGTATGCTGATCCGTCTCTGCTTGATTGTACGTATATTGATGTTCGAAACTTTGTTGGTCGACATGCATATCATCTCTCCTGAAAGGCTGTTTGAACGGCGACACGAATGGGTTTCAACAAATATTCCATGATTGTTTTGTCGCCCGATACTATATCTGTCATCACCGTCATCCCCGGCAAAATTGATTGATCGGGTTTGTTGCCGACATATTGTGTCGGCAGCGCCACAAGCCCTTTATAAAACCGTTCCTGGTTTTCGCCGGTAAAGGTTGTTGCTGAAATCTCTCGCAAGGTTCCGGTCATGGCGCCATAACGTGAAAAATCATACGCACTGAATTTGACCTGAACATTTTGACCGGGGTGAACATGCCCGATATCTTCCGGACTAATTTTGACCTGTACTTCCATTGGTTCATCCAGGGGGATAATCTCCATTACGGTCCGTCCTGGCTGAACGATGCCACCCACAGTATTTACATTCATCCCTTTAACAAAACCTTTGACAGGTGCCTTGATATCAAGGCGCGCTATACGTTCGTCAATCTTATCAATCAGTGCTGCATTTTGTCGGCGCTCAGAAACAACTGTCTCCAACTTCTCTAAAAGGTCGTCCTTTTGATTGGCGCTAAGAGACGACAAACGGGCCCGAAATTCAGACAAAGTACTTTGCCCTTCTGCCAAACGGCTCTCCAACGTCCGAACGGATCCGCGCAGGCCGTTTACACTTTGTTCAGCCTGCAGGACATCCATCTCTGACAGGTACCCTTTTTCATTTAACAGACGTTGCTTTTCAAAAAGGCGCTCGGCAAGACTTAAATTGGATTGTGCCGTTGCCATTTCTGTCCGCAGAGCCGACAACGCGTTTTCTTTTTGCGTAATTTGCCGCGTAACAATTGCCTGCTCATTTTCACGGGCGCGTTTCATGCTTTCATATAAGCGTAATTGATCGGACACGGGGTTCGCCGCATCCACTTTTTTGAAATCTGTCTGGGATGGAATATCGCGCCCGTCCAAAAAGGCGCGCAAGCGTTCTTCCTGGTCGGCCAGCACCTCCGCTTTGGCCACAGAACG
>CAXGXG010000122.1:0-5660 GCA_964013525.1 uncultured Alphaproteobacteria bacterium
TTGAGATAAAAACCGTATCGTTCAGCTTTAGGTTGAGCGTTGCGGATATGGCTTCGTTTGTGCCTGCGCGGTTAGGGTTTGCCGCATCTGTTATGCTCGGATCTACACTATTCAAACTAATGTTCCAGTTGTTCTTTGCACGCCCTTTATCAACGGGCGTGTTCTGGATGATTTGACCAAAAGCATCAGCAGCATATTGACGCATTGCATCTGAAGCACGACCCTCAACCTTTTCTTTATAGGCCTTTTCAAGCTGTTTTCTGAAATTTTCGCCTTTGAATGTTGTTGTCATTCTATACAGTCCAACAGTCTTTGTTTTAAGTATTCAAGGCCACCAATACTATCAAAGATATTTTCTGTGCACCCCTCTGAAAAGGCTGATCCAATGGTGCCGTCCTTATTTACAGTTACGAAGGCAAGTCCGCACAATTCGCCACTTGCCTCTTTTTCGGCAACG
Source organism: uncultured Alphaproteobacteria bacterium (assembly GCA_964013525.1). Taxonomy (GTDB): domain Bacteria; phylum Pseudomonadota; class Alphaproteobacteria; order Micavibrionales; family CSBR16-224; genus CATLPD01. The sequence goes on from CAXGXG010000122.1 coordinate 458, forward strand.
TAATTCATCATTCTTTGTATCTCGGCATCACGTGGTTTGTTGTTAAACACCTCAAGCTGTGCCCCGCCATTCTTCATTTTGACTGATCTAAGTTTTAAGCCGCTGTACATGTTTATCCCCGCACCTGTATCTTGTATAAAATCGCAGTATTGCCGGGCTTTACCGTACTGACATTGACGATTGAATAGGTATCGCCGCCATCAATGATCTTGTCGCTTGTGGTTGGCTCGCTTATTCCTCTTGCCGCAATCAGGGCTTGTTTATCGCCTGTCTGGATCACGGAACCATCAATTAGGCGTTCGCTGTATGCTGTAACAACAGCCTTTACAGATGTTTCAGTCTCTGTGCCGCTGTAGGGTTGACCTGGCACATACGCGCCCTCTGTAACGCTCTTAATCGTAATTGTGCGGCCTTTGTCTGCGATCTGCTGCAAGGCGGTATTTGCGATACCCTCGTAATTCATACCCGCACCACCGGCACGTTATAGCGTGACCCATTCAACAATGGGCGCAACAACCCATTGATTGCAGGACGGCTCTTTGACTCTCTGGCATTGTCCATATATTCAATCTCGATCACATCCACCTTTTCGCGCTTAACGGCACGGTCAAGGACAGGGTTTAGATCGTTTGCCAGGGCTTCAAGAGCTAATACACACACAGCCTGTTTCAGCTTGTCCGGTATCTCGTTATAGTTCGGCTCGATAAAGCCATCACGGGGCCATGACAGGGGCTGTGTGTCGCTAACCAATGCGCCTTTGAAACGCTCGGCATATTCCTGCTCGATATAGTCCGTGGCCTTGATTAATGCGGCCTGTTTAACAGCATCACTGCCCGTCCAGTCAGAATTGCCCCGGTCTGTGTTGTAATCGTCAGCATACGCCACGGTAACATAGGAATTTGCCCCCGTGACTATGCTTCCATCTTCTACGGCAAAGGCCATCAGTCAGCTTTCTTATCTTTCTTACTATCTGCTTTTTTATCAGCTTTCTTTTCATCGCGGTTTGGGTCAAATCTTGCATCAAGGATTTTGTAACCTTCTTTGCGCAGCTTTGCCTTTTCTTCAGCCGTTACCGGGTGTTCTACATACTTAATTTTGTCAGTCATTATTTGCTCCTCTTGGGTAAAAAGAAGGGGCCCATATTTCAGAGCCCCTAAACTTTATTGTGCTGCGTCACCAATTGCGATGACACCGGCGGTATGCTTGATGTCTGTAGCCACCTTATCCCAGTTGGATCCGGTTGCCAGCTCGGCATCTGATGGAGACTTGCCGCCATTGGCCGTATCCCATGCGTAACCTTTCAAGCCGAGACCAAAGGTATAATCAACCTGCATGGTTGTTTCGATACGCTCATTACCATTTTTGGTCTCAATGTTTGAAACAACATCGTTACCATCATGAACGACCGCCGCGCTGTCCACCAAACCAAGCACTTTCTGCTTGTTTGGCGTACCAGTTTCGTACAGTGCCGGCGCATCTGTAACAACAACAGCTTTACCCAGGATGTCCACAACACGAACGTTATTAGCTGCGAACAATTCGGCCGCATTTGTAAGGTTCTGGCCGATAAGCTTGTGGTAAACCTGGCCTGTCATGACATTTGCAGCAATCAAGCCTGATTGGTCTCCAAATTTAGCATGAGCATTGTTCATTTCGCTGTAGCTAAGACCACCGGATGCAGAAACATCATTGGTCACATCAGGTTGGTTACTGATAGCAGCTACCAATGCCGCAATCGCTGTGTTCAACTGATCTTTCATCAAAGCTTCAGCAAAATTACGTGACGCAACCTCAACACCTTCAGCTGTCGGTTTACGCAGCCATGTTAATTGAGAAGGCTCATAGCGGATTGGACCGAAGCCGCCTGCAACTTTAACAGAATTGTGCTGCAACTGTGTCAGATCGGTTGGGGAAGCTGCACCATTTGCAGAATAACGATCAACACGACGTTGCGCGCTATGGATACTTGCGAAGAAGGATTCCTGCAAGAAATCACCTGTAAAGCCATCTGTGGTTAGGCGAATAGCACCGTTGGATGCTTGGTTGAACTTTTCCACCATTTGCGCCAGTGTTTCAATTGTGGCGGGCATGATGTACTCATTAAAGACTTTCATATCGTCTAGAGACATATTGTATTACCTTTCGTAATTTAAGATTGATTCAGGTCAGGGAAACGCTGCTTGATTGCATCAGTGCGTGATTTCTTATCGCCGCCCATGTCTCCCTTGTTCGCGCCGGTTGCCTTGCCCCCGCCGTTTGCGCCATTGGCACCACCGCCGCCGTTGTTCGGAGCGGCAATATAATGTTTCCCTTGATCGCCTTGCGACCATTCGGAAACGAAATCTGTTAAAGGTTTGCCATCCAATTGAGCGACAACCCCACCATCTTGTTCTGTAATCTCTGCTTTGTGCTGCGATTTGATGTAAGCTTTCACAACATCCAAGTGTTGCGGGGCCACACCAGCCTTGCTTAGCGCGTCTGTCAGGCCGTTATCGACTAGCAGGCCATGCAGCTTTGAATCCTTGTCTTGAAGCTGGCTCTGGTACTTCTCCAGCTCTTTCTGGTGCGCTCTGGTCAGGTTTTCTTTGATCTTTTCAATATCGCCGGACTTTTCAGCCGCCTCTACCTCTGCCTGCTCTTTCGCGCTTTTAATCTCGTCAAGCTGATCTTGAAATGATTTCAAATCACCTTTCAGCTTTTTGTTATCGCCCAGTAGCTCGTCACGCTTTGCGACCAGCCCGCTTGTTGCTTCTTCAACTGCTTTTGCGATTGCGGCCTTGCCTTCTTCGCTTGCCAATACTTCGTTAATATCCATGAGCTTTGCTCTCCCTTTGGGTTCGGATGGTTGTGGTTGCGCCCAGGTTCCGGGCATTAAAAAACCCGCCTGTTACAGCGGGTTATTCAGTCTGTCGGGATTTCCGACTATGTTATTCTTCAAATACTTCGTTCCATATTCCAGCATCGCGGCGTTTCAATTCATCCAACCGATAAAGCTTGCCAGTCTTATCTTGAAACTTGTCAATGCTCATGCCGCCCTTGCGAAACAACTGCGCGCGCTTATCGCCAAGGACTTCATTCTGCACGGCTACAGGCTGCTTTTTCAGCCACTGGCCGTAATTCATATCTTCCGGCACTTGGCCGACTGCACTGGCTCTTGTGCCTTTAATGCTGGACGGGCCCAAATACGGAACCTTGGCACTCCTGCAACCAAAATGCGCAGGAATTGGCGGGGCGCTTTCGATCGTGTAAATCTTGTTATCTCTTTCGCGGCAGATCGGGCTGGTGCGTGAATCCAAAGTCGAAACCCATTTCAGACCCTTGATAATATCTGCATTAGCTTCATAAAGCGCCATTTTTGACTGGTCAGAAACATGCGCGATAGCCGTTCTTGTAACCGCCTGTGCATCACGCCTGGCAATGTCCAAAACCCCGTCCTGATACTTCCTTGCCTTTGTGCCGACTATGCGGCGCACAATCTGATCAGTTGTTTGACCATCCGCTATGCCCGTTCTCACCGCATCATTCAGCCGTTGTGCATCTGCGGACTTTATGCCATCGAACCATTCTTTCAACAGCCTGCCACGAAACGCATCATCGACTACTGACGCCTTCAGTTCAGACTGTTTTGGCACATTCATGGTAAGCTTGGCGCCGGCTTCTAACTTAGCAGCCTTTTCCATTAACCTGACCTGAAAGTCGCTTTCGTAAACGGCGTATTTCTTCAATTCGCGCTCTATAAACAGATAAAGGTCGCTAAACGTACCGCCACGTGTGTTTGCAAGCTTTTTCGCAAGCCCAATAGCGGCTTTCTGTTGATTTGCGGCCTCTTTGATATCAATCAGCCCTGCAATCAGTTCCGCCTGTAAAGCTTTATCGCCCTTGTTCAGTTCAGCAATGACGTCACTTGAAACGCTCGACTTATACCGCTCTAACCAGACAGAGTGCGATATGCTGCTATCTAATATCCGCTCATTGATCGTCATTTGTTATCGTGCCCAGGGCCGGTTCAGATTCGGCAATTCTCGCCTGTTCTTCTTCCGCACTTACACTTTCGGGCGCAACCTCGCCTTTTTGCATAGCAAGCCATAGCGTATCAAAGGACATCGCCCCTTGCTGCCATGCTGAGACAAGCGCGTTCAAGTCTTGATAGCCTATAGGCGATTGCAGATAATCCTTGTTCAATTCACAACGTACATCGCCCGTAATACCAGCCCAATCTGCCATAAACTGCAAAACTTTCTGGAACTGCTGTTCAACGGATCCGGCAATGGTCGATAGCGTGGCATTTTCCCCGCTGTGTTTATAGGCAGTAGTCTCTGCCGTTTCAGCAGCTTTCTTTTCAGGCGCAATTAAACGTGCGCCCAGGGATGCCATCTGCTGTTCTTTGCGATCCATCAGGTTTTCTAGCGTAGCAAACCCCTCTGACCCGCACTGCAAGAAACCAGCTGTAGAACCTTCAGGCAAAGCAATACCCGCCCCGCCAAGGTGAAAAACAAAATCATCATCAGTTATGCCCGTTACATACGGCGTTGGCATACCAGAAACATGCGCCCCGTTTTCTAGGTCTGCACTGTTGCGGTAGTGTGAAATATTGATATAAACAAGCGGCTCAATCGGTGGGGGCTGTATATCCTGCCCCGGTTCTTTTGGCGCCAAAAAGAAGAACGGAATATCTGCAATTCTTTGCCCGTTCATTTTCGGCTCAATGACTTCTAAGTCGTATTGCTCCCCATTCTCGCGCCAGATATTTTGCTGGTACAAGCCATCGACCAATTCCAATTCACGGTATTGTTCTTTGTCCGGATCATCATCATGGTTTTCAGCCAAACAGACATAAGCCAGCTTTGTCACATTGCCTACACGCTGGAATTTCCAGTTTATAATATTCTCTGCCGTGTAATAGGCGGCGTATGGCCTGAAAGATAATGCCCTTGCCTGCTCAAGCGTCAGATCGTCACGCTTAGGCGGGTGATCGACCAGAACGCCCCCACGACCGACCTTGCCAACCTCTGTAACGGCTTTGTTCAGCATACCTTCAAGCGTTGTTCCTGCAAGGTCAATATCTTGCGCCCAGCTTTCCATTGCTGTTGGTAATTCTATTGCAGGTGCTTTGCGGAATATCAAGCCCGTCATAGCTTCAAGCGTGCGTCCTGTCGCGCCAAGGAACGTAGCCCTGCGGAGATACTTCTTGTATTGCTCGGTG
>CAXGXG010000123.1:0-5658 GCA_964013525.1 uncultured Alphaproteobacteria bacterium
CAACGGCGAAAAGAATATAAAACCGGGTGTGTCATGATGTTGTTCCAACCTCTTCGGCGCTGCCGATATGTTTTTCACCGCGGGCACGCGCCAGTTCAATCTGTTTTTGGCGCTCGGCAAAGCGCGCCTTTTGTTCATCTGACATCTTATCATGGCAGTGGGGGCAGGATACACCCTCCATATAAAATTCAGATTGCATATCCTTTTGATCAATCGGCCGGCGGCAGGCATGACATTGTGCATATTCGCCCAGCTCAAGCCCGTGTTTAACGGAAACGCGCTGATCGAAAACAAAGCAATCGCCCTCCCACAGACTGTTCTCCTGGGGGACGTTTTCAAGGTACTTCAAAATCCCGCCTTTGAGGTGATAGACATCTTCAAAGCCAAGCTTCTTCATATAGCTGGAAGCTTTCTCACAGCGAATACCACCCGTACAGAACATGGCCACTTTCTTGTGCTTGCCGGCGTCCAGGTTTTCCTCGACATATTTTGGAAAATCGCGAAAGCTGTCCGTGTTTGGATCAATCGCGCCTTTGAAGGTTCCAATGGCCACCTCATAATCGTTGCGTGTGTCGATCACAATCGTATCCGGATCAGAAATAATGTCATTCCATTCCTGTGGGTCTACATAGGTGCCAACCACCTCATTAGGGTCAACATCCGGCAGCCCGATCGTGACAATTTCTTTTTTTAGACGCACCTTCATACGGTAAAAAGGATAATCCTGGGCAATGGATTCCTTGTGCTCCAAATCGGCAAGTCCGGGAAGCGTTTTTAAATAGGACAAGATAGATGAGATATCCTCAGCTGTCCCTGCAATGGTGCCATTGATCCCCTCGGTCGCCAACAACAGTGTACCCTTAATCTCGTGATCGATACAGGCGCGGTATATGCGTTGTTTTAAGTCAGGTAAATTGTCGAGTGTAACGAACTTGTAGAGTGCGGATACGGTAATGTCTTTCATTTTGCATTCATCCATTTGTTCATAACGGTTGCGGCAGTTAAATCGCCGGTCACATTGATAGTGGTGCGGCACATATCCAAAATACGATCGACGGCCAAAATCATAGCGACGCCCTCCGGCGATATCCCGATTGAGGTCAAGATCGTCGCCAAGATAACGAGGCCCACACCCGGGCTGCCGGGCGAGCCGATGGAGGCGCCGACAATTGTAACGCTTAAAACGATCATCTGAACAAGTGTCAAGTCGATCCCAAAAACCTGAGCCAGAAACAATCCTGCAATAATCTGATAAATGGCCGTGCCGTCCATATTAATTGTCGTTCCCATTGGGACAATAAACCGTGCGACAGCGGGTTTAATCTTTAGGCGTTCTTCGGCGACCTGAAGGCTAAGCGGCATCGTTGCGGCAGAGCTGGACGTTGAAAAAGCCAGAATTTGCGCGTCGCGAATGTCCCGCAGAAATACGAGCGGTGACCGGCCGGCCACAAAAAATACAATGAATAAATATAGCCCCAATACACACAGAAGGCCCAAAATGACAGTGCCCATATATGCAGATAAGGCTGTCAGCGTATCTGCCCCAACCTGAATGGCCAGATCCGCCAGAAAGCCGAAGACGGCCAATGGCGCCAGATACATGGCCCCATAGACGATTTGCATAGAAATATCCAAAACCGCCTGAAGCATATCTGTCACAGGCTTCGTTTTCTTCTTTTCAAGAGAAAGGATCGCAACACCTGCCAAAATAGAGGCAACGACCACATGCAACATATTGAATTCAACAATGGACTTTATAGGATTTGTTGGAAAGATACCGGCAATCATGTCGGGCAGGCTGGACGTCTGGCCCATATCGGGTATTTTTCCACGGTTCTGTAGCGTTTCAGGTGTTAAAAGCATGGCAGGGTCGATATATTGACCCGGACGGACCCATTCCACCAACAGAATACCGATTAAAACTGAGATACATGTTGTCGCGACAAAGTACAATCCGGCTTTTGTGCCGTTTTTACGAAACGCGGTCATATTCTGACTGCCGGTAATGGCAAGTGTTATGGACGCCGCGACAAGAGGCACCACAATCATTTTGATTAAAGCCAAGAACAGCATCCCCGGTAAGGACAGCCAATCCCCAATCATAAGGGCCGTATCCGAGCTGACCAGCGCTGCGGCCTGCGGGGAGAGGGCAAGTCCTACGGCAAGGCCTGCAACCATAGCAACCACCATCTGAAGCCATAGCGGATATTTTTGATTAAGAAGTTCTGACATGTCCCTTTTTTATGGAATTTTCAGCCAAGCGTCAATTTTTATCTGGTCTTTTTAATGCAAAGCACTACCCTAAAACCGCATAATTTACAAAGGAATGCATCTATGGCCTACCGCACCATTAAACTCTTCGTCGGTAAACAACACAGAAAACAGCTGGATGAAATTTTAAAAGATCCGGTCATCATTGACCGTTGGCAGGTCAGTGAGGACAAAGACCTGTTGTGCCGGGAAATCCTGGTGCGCAGCAGCGACACTCAAAAAATCATGGAAAAGATCGAGAACTTCCTAAGTCCGGAGATTCCGGATAAAGCGATCGGGATCGAAAGACAATATAGCGTACGTGCGCTGGTCAATGAGATTAAAGCGGTCTGGCCGCGCAATGAGAAGCAGGAAGAAAAAAACAGGTCTAACTTTCAGGGTCTCAGCCGCGAGGAGCTGTATAACGAAGTTTACGGCAATGCCAGTATTACATGGACATACCTATTGCTTACAGTCCTGTCTACGATCGTGGCGGCCATCGGTATGATCCACGATGACACCGCAGTCATTGTTGGTGCCATGGTGATTGCCCCATTGTTGGGCCCTAATCTGGCGCTTGCGCTATCCACAGCGCTTGCGGATCTGCGACTTATGTTGCGTTCTATTTATACAAACATTGTGGGTGTAACCATAGCGATCGGCCTGGGGTATATTGTCGGACTGGTTTTGCCGACTGACTTTTCGTCTGAAGAATTGATGCGCAGAACAAGCGTCAATTATGAAGGGATCGTCCTTGCGATGTGTGCGGGTGCGGCAGGCGTCCTATCACTGACCACAGGCGTGTCCAGTGGTTTGGTGGGCGTCATGGTTGCTGTGGCCTTATTGCCGCCTGCAACAGCTGTTGGTATTATGCTAGGTGCTGAACAATATGCCTTGGCAGCTGGCGCGGGGCTGTTGTTGGCCGTGAACCTTGTGTGTTTGAATCTGGCGGCCAAGGTTGTTATGTACTTAAAAGGCATTCGCCCGCACAGCTGGCATGATCAGAAAACGGCACAAAAGGTAACATCCATCTATGTCGCTGTTTGGACAATCTCGCTGATCGGATTGGCGGGTTTAATCTATTATTCAAAAGAGATGGGGTTCGCGCCTGAGGCCGGCGGCTGATAATTTATTGGCCGCTGGCAGATGTGTTTTTCACATTGTCCAAAACCTGAATATCAAAAAGACATCCATCTTGTGTCAGTCCAACCGGAGGGGCCACGACACCGCGGACCACATCACCCAATTGCGGACGAACGGGCGCGCACAATTTATAGGTATATTCCGCATCGTCTTTGAGGCCTTCACAAAACGTGCTGCTATCTTTCATATAAGCCTCAAACGTATCTGCAGACTGAATTTTTACAGTCAGTTTGGTATAAACATCAGAAAACATGCTGGGCGCTTGTTGATAAGGCGCATAGAGCCATTGTTCGGTTTTAATGACTGTGCCCACAACGCTGCAGGTTTCCTTGATCGTTGATAAACGTTCGCTAGATTGCGCATGGGCAGTGCCAAATGTAGCGAGAGTGAGCAGAAATATTGAGTAAAATTTCATCATTATGCAGCCGCCGAATCTTCAAATAAATCAGGTTGTGACATGTCAACAGAGACCAGTTGTGAAACACCACGTTCAGACATCGTCACACCGTACAGGCGGTCCATGCGCGCCATGGTCATGCGATGGTGGGTGATGACGATAAAGCGCGTATCACCCTCTGCCGCCATTTTCTCAAGCAGGGTACATACGCGGTCAACGTTGGAATCATCCAATGGAGCATCAATCTCGTCCAGCACGCAAATCGGTGCAGGGTTGGTCAGGAACATGGCAAAAATCAGCGCAATCGATGTCAGGGTTTGTTCCCCACCGGAGAATAAAGACAGGACCTGACATTTTTTGCCCGGTGGCTGCGCATAGATTTCCAGACCTGCGTTTAAGGGGTCATCAGCATCGGTGAGTTCAAGGTAGGCTTGTCCGCCACCGAATAAGAGAGCGAACAATTCACCAAAGCTTGCATTGACCGTTTCAAATGCTTTAAGCAGGCGTTCGCGTGCCTCGCGGTTCAGCTTGTTAATGCCCTGACGTAGACGGTTGATGGCAGCGATCAGATCATCGCGCTCGGTCGTCATTGTATCCATCTCGCTGATTAGCTCCTGGCTTTCCACTTCGGCGCGCAGGTTAACCGGTCCCATATTTTCGCGTTCCCGGCTGAGGCGGTCCAGACGAGATTGCAGTTTTTCAACAGTCTCGTCCTCGAGATCGGCGGCTTCAAGCCCCGCGTTTTTTAAAAGGTGCGGGGCCGCACAATCAAATTTTTCAAGGATCTGCGTATCCAGTGTCTCTAGCGCCTGACGGGTCGTGCTGACGCCTGCCTGTGCCAAAGCACGGTTCTCGCGGGCATCGGCAAGTTCGCTTTCCGCCTTTTTCAGGGCCTGTGTCTCGTTGCGGCTTTTTTCTTCCGCACGTGCCAGATTGTCACCGGCATCATCACGCGCCTTTTCAGCCAAATCAATTTGGTCGCGCAGTTTTTCCTGCTCTGACTTCAGCGCTTCAGGTTTTTGATTTAAGGCTTTCAACGTATCTTCCGCATTTTGCATACGGGATTTTAATTCTTCGACACGCTCCTGCGATTGGGCGCGACGCGATGTCCAGCTTTCAATATCCTGATTGATGCTGTTAAAACGTTGTTCACGTATGTCTTTTTCACGAACGATACGGTTGACTTCGGACTGAAGGTCAAGCAGGCGGCTGCGTTCCGTATTCAATTCCTCGCGCAGGTTGACCAGCTTTTCACGCGCGCTGTCATTTTCAGGGTAGGATTTGATCTCGTCTTTGTGGCGCTTTAGATCCTGCTCGTATTCAGTCACCGCATTTTGAATGCTTTCAATTTCAACTGTTAGGCGGGACAGGTTTTCCGTCATCTCAGACGTATCGCGCTTGAGCTGTTCCAGACTGCGACGGGTGTCTTCCATTTCCGTTTCGGCATTGCGCTGTTTCTGGCGGGTGTCCGCAGCCTGTTCATCAATATCACCGCGTGTTTTACGCGCTTTTTCCAAGACTTCCTCGGCCTTTTTCAGGGTGATGGCGGCGGTTTCCAGATCAGCCTGCATGTTTTTAAGGCGGTTGCGTTGCTCCAGTCGTTGTGCAGACGGTGAAACCGCATCATCGCGAATAGACAGGCCATCCCAGCGATAGGCTGCGCCATCACGCGTGACCAGGCACTGTCCAGGTTTCAGCGCGGGCATCAAACTGCGCGCTTTTTCGCTGGTATCGACCACGCCGATTTGTGACAGGCAGCGTTCCAGGGCAGGCGGTGCATCGACCAGATCCAACAGCGCACTAACCTCGTCTGGCAAGTCAGGAACATCCTGATAGGCGGGCAGGCTTTGCCAGTGGATTGGCGCATC
>CAXGXG010000124.1:0-5628 GCA_964013525.1 uncultured Alphaproteobacteria bacterium
TCAAACTCTTTGCGCTTGGTATTAAAGTCCGCTTCGCTCATGGTGCCTTTTTGATCCAAAATAGACTTTTCCAGCTTGCGAAGGCTATCTTCCTTACCTGAAATCTCTTTTTGATAGCTGTTGCGCTTGGCTTCAAGCTGATCGTGAATGTTTTTACCGGCAGATGAGACCTGCAGGATTTTCTGGACATCAACAACACCAATTGTCTGAGCACTGCCCTGCGCCATGGCCGGAGTCGTCAACATCATCAATACGATTGCGAAACTGCAAAAAACTCTTTTAAACATATGTAATCTCTGTGTTTTTCTCGTTTTTAGAAGCTTGTTCCGAAACTAAAGCGGAAGACTTCATTTTCATCAAATTCCTCTTCGAGGATCGGCGTGGCCAAATCAACACGGATCGGGCCAAGCGGCGAACGCCATGATATACCACCACCAACGGAAAGTCGAACGGAATGTTCGTCCTCAACTGTTGGGCCGTTATCATCAACTTCAAACAAGGAACCGAAATCTGTGAAAAGGTGGGCGCGAACACCAAGGTCCTCTGGCAGACCAGATGGTAGACCCAGCTCCATAGAACCACGGTAGAATGCGTTACCGCCCAAGGAATCGCCAGTGGCTGTATCGCGCGGGCCAACACCTGAACGCTCAAAGCCACGCAGTGTTGAACCACCCAGATAGAAACGCTCGTTAATCTCTACGTCTTCACCGCCATAGCCGAATACATAACCCGTCTCGCCCAAAAAGCTGAGGATCCATTGGTCTTTGATCGGATAGAAGTAATTGGCACCCAAACGGTTTTGCAAATAACGCGCATCACCACCCAGGCCGGCAAGCTCGGTTTCAAATCGTGTGACCAAACCCTCTGTCGGGTCGATTATGCTGTCGCGTGTATCATAAACCAGACGCTGGGAGATTGCGGATGTCGAACGCTCGCCCTCTTGTGCACGAATAAAGAAGGATGCAAGCGGATCAACGTCCTCAATATCATTCTTTTCAAAACGATATCCCAATGTCTGGCGCATGTCTTTCGCAACGGGATAACCCAAACGCAGACCGGCACCTGTACGTTTCAAATCATAAGTCAATTCATCTTGGTCACGTGTTACGCGGAACAGGTCAATCCCGGCGCTGAGGTCGCGATCAAGGAAATATGGCTCTGTAAAGCTAAGGTCAAATTCCGTACGCTCACCCGCAAGAGTTGTCGAAAACGCAAGTTCTTGGCCACGGCCCAGAAGGTTTTTCTCGCGAATGCGGAATTCCGCCAAAGGACCATCAGATGTCGAGAAACCAGCACCCACAGACAATTCACCCGTTGATTTCTCCTGTACATTCACATCAACCACGGTCTTATCAGGGGTTGAGCCCGGACGCTCCTGAATGTTAACAGTTTCAAAGAAATCCAGGTTACGAATATTTTGTTCGGATTTCGTCAGCTTGGCACGGTTATAGGCATCACCCTCAACCAAGGTGAATTCACGGCGGATCACTTCATCAGTTGTGCGGACGTTACCGGCAATATTGATGCGTTCAACAAATACCTTGTTGCTCTCGTTAACTGTGAATTTAATGTCAATTGTGCCGTCTTCGCGGTTACGCTCTACACTAGGGCGGATATCGACAAAGGCATACTGCAGGTTACCTGCACGCTCGGTCATCCCGATAATGGTGTTTTCGACCTCTCCGGCGTTGTACCAGTCGCCGCTTTTAAATGTCAGCGCATCGCGCAGCAAACGCCCCTCAAGCTCTGGAATCATGCTAACAATTTCAACATTTCTAACCTTGTAACGTGTGCCTTCATTAACGATGAAAGTAAGAAAGAAATCTTTCTGATCTGTCGACAGTTCAGCCGTTGAGGATTCTACCTGAAAATCGGCATAACCATGATTCAGATAGTGGCGACGCAAAAGCTCCGCATCAAAAGCAAGGCGGTCAGGGTCATAACGGTCATTCGATGTCAGGAAGCGGTACCAACGGCTTTCTTTACTGCTAACGACACGTTCCAGCTGCGTATCGGAAAAGGCCTCGTTGCCGATAAAGTTAACTTTGCGAATCCGTGTTTGCGGTCCTTCATCAATTTCGAAAACCAGGTTAACGCGATTCTGGTCGAGTTTAATCACCTTAGGCTCGACAGACGCTGCAAAATATCCGCTCAAACGGTAGATATCCAAAAGGCGTTCTGTGTCAGCCTGCACTTTTGTACGCGTCAAAACTGTCCGCGGACGAAGGGAAACTTCGCTCGAAAGGTTCTCGTCCTTCAGCTCCTGGTTCCCTTCAAAGGCAATCTGATTGATGATGGGGTTTTCAACAACCTTAACCACCAGATCGCGGCCATCCTGATAAAGAACGACATCAGCAAAAAAGCCGGTCGCATACAGGTTTTTCAATGAATTATTCAGACGGTAAGAATCAAATGACTGGCCGGCTTCGACATCCAGATATGTCATGATAGTTGCCGGATCAATACGCTCGGCCCCTTCGATGCGGACCTGACTGATGGTTTGTGCTGCTGCAAGACTAGACCACATGATACCGAGAGCCAAAATTGCGGACGCAACCCAATAAGCCATGCGGCGTGAAATAATTCTATTCATCGATTTCCCCATAAGATTCAGCTTAGAACTAAGCCATATGTCGAATTATAACGCAAATTAAATCGTTAAGAAACTATTGATTTAAGATAATCGATGACACTGAGTTGCACAAGGTCATTCCACGTTGCAAACAACATAAAACAGACAACAGCTGCAAAACCAAAACGGAATGCATATTCCTGCGTACGTTCAGTCAGCGGCTTGCCTTTAATGGCTTCAACGCCATACATAGCCAAATGACCACCATCCAACATCGGAATTGGGAACAAGTTAATTAAACCCAAATTAATCGACAATAGCGCAGCGAATGAAATCAATGACACAATTCCCGCCTGCGCAAACTCGCCAGCGTAGGCCCCGATTCGTAAAATACCACCCAATTCGTCAGGGCTGCGTGCGCCGGTAATCATCTGCCCCAGGGCTTGTAATGTTCCAACAGTAATGTTCCAGGTTTCGCGACCTGCAGACACGATTGCACTTGCGATATTGTGCTCTTCAAGGCCGGTCTCTCCTTCAGGACTGGCGATACCTATCAGACCTTTTGAGTGTTTAAAACCAAATCGGTCTTCAAATGTGGTCAGTTCAGGCACCAGCGTCAGGTCAATAGGGTTTGCTTCATCCCATTGATTTAATTCGCCTGTAGAACGCAAAACAGTGACGTCCAATTCCTGGTTTAAATTAATGGCCACCTGTTGAACAATATCCTCAAATGTGCGGATTGATTTTCCATTAATAGAAACAATCTTGTCGTCCGGCTGGATACCGGCAATATCCGCAGGCGCCCCTTCGATGATGCTGGCGGCAACAGGCGGTGTAAATGGTTGGCCATGAACCGCGTACATTCCAGCCAAAAGAATAATTGCAAAGATAAAATTGATGGCAGGCCCTGCAAATACAATTGCTGCACGTTTAGGAATGGATTGGGAGAAAAAGGCGACTTTGCGTTCTGCCTTGGTCAGCTTTCTTTTTTTGGCCCCCTCTTCCGCTTCATCGCTGTGGCCTGCACTGGCCGGATCCGTGTCCCCGAACATTTGAACATAACCACCCAACGGTATCATGCTGAACTTCCAACGTGTTCCATTCTTATCATCAAAACCGAACAGTTCTCGCCCAAAGCCTATTGAAAACTTCTCAACCTTAACCCCGCACATGCGCGCGACAATGTAATGTCCCCATTCGTGAACAAAAACCAGAATAGACAAAACGATTAAAAACGGCAGACCGTAATCCACTAGGAACGCCCATGGCGTAGAAACAATATTTTGAAGAAATTCCATCTGATCAACCTGCTCGTTCTGATTTTATAATATCGTCCGCAAACCTTCTGGTTTCAAGGTCCAGGGCATACACATCTTTCAATGCTTTGACCTGATCGGGCACAATTGCGTCAAGGCAACGCCCAATAATAGCCTCAATGCTCAAAAATGCAATTTTTTGTTTTAAAAAGGCCTCTACCGCAATTTCGTTCGCTGCGTTAAAGACAATTCCGTGCCTAAGGTCTGTTTGAATGATTTCACGCATCATACGGATCGCCGGGAAACGCTGCGTATCCACGTCATGAAAGCTCAACTCGCCGCATTGCAATAAATCAAGTCTCTTGCCACCGATCGCTTTACGGTCCGGCCAGTTAAGGGCATATCCAATCGCTGTGCGCATATCGTGCGCCCCCATTTGTGCTAAAATACTGCCATCGCAATACTCAACCATAGAATGCACGATAGACTGCGGGTGAATGACGACATCCAGCTCTTTTGGTTCCAGATTAAACAGATAGACCGCCTCCACCATTTCCAATGCCTTATTGGCCATGGTTGCACTGTCTATAGAGATTTTGGCCCCCATTGACCAATTGGGGTGCTTTAGCGCATCTGACACCTGTACGTCTTGTAGGCTTTCACGCGTGCGCGTGCGAAACGGCCCGCCAGATGCTGTCAGGATTACACGCTCCACCGCGGATCGGTTCTTGTTTTCAAGGACTTGAAAGATAGCGTTATGTTCACTGTCAACAGGCAGGATCGTGCAGTTTGATACCTTGGCCTCATGTAACAGCAAATCACCCGCACAAACCAGAGCCTCCTTGTTCGCCAAAGCAATCGTGTACCCCTTTTTCACAGCATGAAAAGTCGGTGCAAGCCCCGCCAGACCAACAATGGCCGCAATGTGAATGTCGCAGGGCAGCTCTGCGGCTTCAACCAGCCCCTCTTCTCCCGCAAGGACAATGATGCCAGTCTTATCAAGGCGTGTTTTTACATCTGCGTAAAACTCCGGCTTGCCAATGACAACAACATTAGGGTGAAACTCCAAAGCAAGGTCACATAAAGCCTCCCATCTGGAATGGCCTGTCAAAACCTCAATCTGAAACAGGTCAGGTTGAAACCGGACGATATCCAAACTGGATGTGCCGATTGAACCCGTGGCGCCGAATATCGACAGCCGTTTCATAGAATTGCAAAAGCCGTAAAGACGTAAAAAGGAATAATCAAAAGCAGCGCATCAATGCGGTCTAATACGCCGCCATGACCGGGAATCAGGCGTCCCATATCTTTGATGTTGTGACGGCGTTTTGCCTTGGAAACCATCAAATCGCCGACCTGCCCGATCACGCCCAAAAGCGCGCCAAAACAGACGGTAGCCGTCATTGTGGACAGGGTCAGATCATATTCTGAAATCAAGATTTGGCGGGCGGCAATCAATGCCAGTGCTGCACCGAACATGCTTCCGATCAGGCCTGCCCATGTTTTTTTTGGGCTGATTTTAGGCGCCAGCTTTGGCCCACCGATAAAACGGCCAAACACATACGCCATGGAATCGCTCATCCAGACAGTAATGAATAAGAATGCAATGATGATTTTTAAAACGGTCAGATCAAACGGTTGAAACACCATATCCCCAAATGCACTGGGAACCATTCGCCCTTGATACATAACCAAAAGATTCAGATATGAAAGCGACATCACAATATAGAAAAACCCGATAACAACCTTAGAAATCACTTCATCAAATCCACGGAAGTGCATGAATATCATAAGAAACAA
>CAXGXG010000125.1:0-5611 GCA_964013525.1 uncultured Alphaproteobacteria bacterium
GGCGGATGTCATTATCCCACAGGCGCAACATGGTTGCGAAAACGCATGCGTCCGTATCCATGCCACAAACATAGGCGCGTTTATAATTGGCTTGAATGTGGGCGATCAGTTCGGGTGGCGGGCCATACCCATAATGAACGTGTTTTTTATCCTGACCCGGTCCTTCAATCAAATCAATATCAGGCGAAACGATGGCGTCTGACCAATTCAGGTGCTTTTCAAATAAACTGCCCGGGTGGTTTCTGTACTGCAACCAATAGAGATCTTTCTCGGGCCATTTTGCGACCAGGTCCTGAACCGCTTCAATCAGATGTGATGACTGCTTTAAAAAAACAGTCTGCATATCAACGATGAGCAGCGGATCAGGCATATTAGTGCTGTCTGGCGACCATCATCTGTTTGATTTCGGCAATGGCTTTGGCCGGGTTCAAACCTTTTGGACAGGTTTTGGTACAGTTCATGATGGTGTGGCAACGATACAGGCGGAAGGGGTCTTCCAACTGATCAAGGCGCTCGCCTTTGGCTTCGTCACGGGTGTCGATCAGCCAGCGGTAGGCCTGTAACAAAACAGCCGGTCCCAGATAACGGTCACCGTTCCACCAATAGGACGGGCATGCCGTGGAACAACAAAAACAAAGGATACAGGCCGCCGGGCCTTTACCATCGTGGCCGTTCATCAATTCTGCGTCTTCTGCGCTTTGCAGGCGCTCACGCGATGGCGCTTCACTCTGAGTTTTCATCCAGGGTTCAATCACTTCATACTGGGCATAAACATGTGAGAGGTCGGGAACCAAGTCTTTGACCACCGGCATGTGGGGCAGTGGGTTAATCTTTACCGTGCTTTTGCACTCATCAATCGGCTTCAGGCAGGCCAGGGTGTTTGTGCCATCAATATTCATAGCGCAGGATCCGCAAATCCCCTCGCGACAGCTGCGGCGGAATGTCAGTGTGGGATCAACCTTGTTTTTAATGTGGATCAAGGCATCCAAAACCATGGTTCCGGCCTCGTCCATATCAATCTTGTAAGTGTCACGGCGCGGATTTTTATCATCATCCGGTGACCAGCGATAGACCTCAAACGTGCGGACGTTTGTCGCTTCTTTCGGCGCTTCGTATGTCTTGCCGGGTGCGTTGACTTTGGATTTTTTCGGTAGGGTCAGCTGTACCATGTTGTACCTTTGTCTCGATTCATAATTTGATAAAAACTATACTGGAATTGGGTTAAGAAAAAAAGAATTCTCTTAATCCGGGTTAAAGTCGAGGACCGTATAGAATTGGTAGCCATAGGTTTCATTCAACCCGCAACCCCAAGGCGGGGAGCCCGCAGGTGGCTCCAACCCATCTGTAAACTCAGCGGGCCCACGCGTAACGTATGGTCCTAAAGGGTGATTAAAAAATAGATCAACAACATGCCCGGTCTCCACATCCCGCTCTGCATTTATAGCATCGCACAAAGCCCCGTCCAAAAAACTTATGATCATCATAATCTCCGCCTTATGGCCCGTCCCATCGGGCGCTTCATAACTTGTCGTTGCAGAGAAAAGCGGGTAGGCCGCCTTGGCAAATGAACCTGCATACGGGCTGGATGCGTCTGTTTCTTTACCGATAAAGGTATCGGGCAAGACAAAGTATGAGATCTGGCCGCCGTTTTTCCCAAAAACATGGCAACGGCCATCGGCAGGCGCACGCGGGTTGGCGTAGTTCCAGATTGTGGCATTATCAACTTGCGGGTTTTCAAAACTCAACTGGTTATCACTGCAGCCGTTTATGGCTTGCAAGCGCTCAATCGTTCGGCGGACCTTGGCGCCATATTGTATCAGCTCGGTCGCCTGCAAACGCAGCTCGTCCTTGTCACGGTTGTCATTCACTGCCCCCACACCGCTAAAGATCGCGGTGCTAAGGGCGGCAAACAGGCCCACGGCAACCAGCAGGATAAAAACGACATTTCCATTTTGATTTTTCATGGTTTAAGTGTAACGGAAAAATATGGCGAAACAATAGGGGTTCTGAAACAGCTTTATTCATTTAAAAAAAAGACCCGGGAAAGATGCCCGGGCCTTTTCAATAGATCTTTTGCAGACCGTTATGCCGCTTTTGGCGGTTTTGGGCCTTTTTTCTTCTGCTGTGGTTTTGCAAAGTTTTTGGCCAAACGCTCATTTGCGTAATCACGGTAAAGGATTGGGAAACGGGACAAACGTTTAAACCAGTCTTCGTTTTTCAGGCCGCCGTTGTAACCTTTAAACTTTGGCACCGTATCCAGCATGCAATCTGAATTGATGTGTGCAAAATAAACAATCGTCTGACGCGGGTCTTTGGATTTAACATCAACCCGGTGGTAAGACGGTTTAAAATAGTTGTTGGTCAAAGCCGCAAGTGCCTTGCCGCCATTCAGGATCAGCTCACCCGGTTTTGCTGTGACTTCCAACTCTTCACCTGTGCGTGTGGTGACGAACAGACCCGGTTTCTCCGCACGCAGGATGGTCAGCAAGCTCATATCTGTATGACTGGCTGCATTGCCGCCGGATGGGTAGTGGATCATGCGCATCATATCTTCGGATTTGTCATTGCGCTTTTCAAACCAGTCTTCCTGTTCACCCATATGCATGGCCAAAGGTTTTAAGACCTTGGAAACCAGCTTGTTGAATTCATAATACAGGCTGTAGGTGTCTTCGCGGAATTTCGGCAGCTCGTCAATTTCGGGTGTTTCGGGCGTTTTCACGTCCGCTTCACGGCGTTTGTCGCGGCATACCATAAAGTATTCCTTCAGGTCCGCTTTGGTCTGACCATTTGCCATTTCATTGTTTTTGGTAAAACCGACCTGATATTGATGTTCTGGGAAGGAATATTTGGTTTTCTTATCATCATCCATTTGAAAGAACTTGCGGATAACGTCTTCAGCGTCTTCAATTGTGCTTTCATCGATGCCGTGATTTTTGATGCGAACGAAGCCGTAATCGTGGAATGCTTGACCAAATTCGCGGGCGAATTTTTCCTTATCTTTTTCAAAATCGTTGAGGTCAAAAACAGGGATGCTGTCAAGTGAAGTCTTTTTTGTCATGGAAGGCCGCCTTTTCGGTTACGCGTTATAAGTCATATCCGATCCTATAAATAGAAAGGAAACCGTTGTAAGTCAAGCGGTTGGACGTTTTTTATGAAATACTTTTGGGCATGTCCATATCTTGTGCTGTTTTGATTTTCAACCCACAAGATATGTTTGGGGAATTGCCATAAAAACGAATCAGGGTAGCTTTTAATACTTTATACATAATAATGGCGTAAAATTTTCATATGCATGGGGGGTGTACAAATAACATAGATATTGTTTTTACTGAAAATGGGTTTCCGATACTGCTTGTTCAAAGAATGTTGCCCGAAAACGTACCTATTTCTATTGTCTGTGATGGTGAGGGTTTATCTATTCACCTTGATGGCCACGTGGTTGCAAGCGCTCATAACGTAGATAGTCCATTTTTATCAGCAATATTAACCTTTGCAGGGCATGATATTGGTCTGATTGCGTATAGCGACTTTGAATGCATTCCTGAAACAATTACGCATTTGGCACGTGTTAAAGATTTTGGCGCAGTGTCCGCACAAAAAACTGTAGGTGCCGAATGAAAGAGATGCCTAACATTTGTGTGGGACAACCTATCGGGCGCATTTTGGCGGCGGCACCTCTTAACAATTCTCTTCCGGAAAACCAAAATCAGGATTTTATTGAGCGTGCAAATGCTCTAATGCAACGTTTCAGCCTTTCCAATAATATTTCTGATTTGACTTCAAAGTTCTTGGGCGGCGGTGTCAAGGGCAATACCACTGGAATGGCAGCACGATCCGCCTCCCAGGCCGCACAGATGGCTGCACTGGTTACTATTGTGGGTGGCGTCATGCCCGCCGCACTTCCGGTGGCACTTGCTGCTTATTCTTCCTATAAAACCTCAAAACTTGCAGCCTCTTTATACTCAACTGGAAAGTCAACGTTCTCCCACTTTTGTGAAGATGCAAAACACCGCCATGCCGATGCCCCAAAAAGCAGCTTTGCCAGTTGTTTGGTTGAAAGCGTGCGTAAAAATCCATTGTTGGCGGCAGGGATGACAGTAGCGACAATTTTGGCATTTGCCGGAAATGATACAGTCCAGCAAAATGTACTGGGTGCTAATGAGGGTCAATCGACAGATATGGCTGCGAAGATCGCGAAAAATATTCAGGGCAAAATTAAGCCTATATCAGACTTTTTTGCAAAAAACAGCGTTGCAAGTGTCTTATCCGTAAGTGGGTGTGTTGCATTGAAGACCGCAATTACAGCTGAACAACCCGTACAAGCGCCATCGCCCGTACAAAAACATACGCCGCAACCTGCACACGTGCCCGTTACCTCCGGGCCACGGACGTCTATGCAAATGGGCTAAGTTTCTAGGCAGGTTTATATTTTGCGCATTTTTATAAGGCTAGATTTTTGAGACTTTAGCAAATCATTCAAATTGTCGATCAGTTTTTGCGCCTCATCCATTGTCAGGCCGGCTTCTTTTTCAACAAAATCTGAACGGCCCTTTTGTTCGGTTTTGATCAAAACCTTAAATGTGCCATCTGTGTCCTCAACCGCGGCATACTGGCTGGTCATGCGCGGTGTCAGCATGTTGATCTAGCTGTAAAAGCGCCGTTTGCCATCTATGCCTGCGTGAAATGCATCGCGAAGTTGATTGCGTGTCATGAATACCCTTTCTTAAAATAATTAGGTCACTCTAAAGGAAAGGGCTTATTATGTCAAAGTCACGCTTTGATTTTAATAGACACGTTTCTTTGGCGGAACGGCTTCAACCTCATCCGTCATCGTGGTCAGGGTCACAGGGCGATAGGATATATCGCTTTGCCCATCCTTATCCAGATGAAGGATCGTGTGTGCCATCCATTGATCATCATTGCGATCAGGATAGTCTTCTTGCGCATGGGCGCCGCGCGATTCCTTGCGGTTACGGGCCGATTCAATCGAAGACACAGCATTGATCATCAGGTTTTCCAGCTCCAGCGTTTCCACCAGGTCCGAATTCCACACAAGCGAACGGTCTGTGACCGAGATATCGTCCTGAAGCTTCCAAAGCTCCTGCATTTTATCGCAACCTTCATCCAGCAATTCATCTGTACGGAAGACCGCACAATGGTCCTGCATAGTGCGCTGCATTTTTGCGCGCAATTCAGCTGTCGGCGTGCTGCCCTTTGCGTTACGCAGTTTATCAAGGCGTGCAATTCCCAGATCATCGGCAACTTTTGGCGCCGGTTTATGTGGCATGCCGGGTTTGACCAGCTCGGCCGCGCGATGGGCGGCAGCACGTCCGAAGACAACCAGATCCAGCAACGAATTTGACCCCAAACGGTTGGCACCGTGTACCGATACACAAGCCGCTTCACCAACGGCCATCAGACCGGGCACAACGCGGTTCGGATCGTTGGCTGTCGGGTTCAAGACTTCTGTTTTATAATTTGTTGGAATACCACCCATATTGTAATGCACGGTTGGCAATACAGGGATGGGCTGTTTTGTGGCATCAACACCGGCAAAAATCTTGGCCGTTTCAGCAATACCCGGAAGGCGCTGATGGATAACCTCAGGCTC
>CAXGXG010000126.1:0-5532 GCA_964013525.1 uncultured Alphaproteobacteria bacterium
ACAAACCTTGCGCTCAACAACGATTTCACCTTCGGCGCCGATGGCAACATTCGGTGGCTGTATAGCTGTTTCCTCATAAATTTTAATATCTTCATCAGGTTCGGGTGAACTTAATGATCCATTCGGCACGATCTGAACGGGCAAAACGGGTGCGGCAACAACGTCCGGGCCAGATTGTGCCGCCACGGTTAGCGGAAACAAAAGAGATAGGGTTAACAAAAACAGCGGATTCATATCAGACCTCAACCGTTTGAAGATAATAATTTTCAATCTGCGCGCCAAAGACATAAACAACCAAGGAAATTACGACAGAGATCACAAGCGCCAGAACGGAATTGATGACAAGCTTGCGTTTCATTGAAGCCTTTTGCGGCGCCCCCGTATCCATCCCCTTTTCAGGTTTCGTATTCGTCTCAACGCCCATTGGCAAAACAACGAACAAGCTAATCCACCAAACTAGAATATAGATAAAAAAGAAGTTTAGAAAACTCATGACAATCAGACCCTGATCAGATGAACACGTGTTTGCGGCTTTTTATGAAACTGGCTTTCGAAATAGCGCCGTGCTGCGATACGCGCAGCCTCCTCAACGCTATAATCATCAGTGAGGCGTCCACTTTTCATTGAAGAGATTTTTTCCTTAACCGCATCAACCGCGCCTTCGATAAAGCGGGTGTCGTTTTCAGATTCCTCATCCAACAGCCCAATTGCAGAGATTTTCGGATCCGCGACCAGTTCCCCCTTCTCCGTCATGACCAATGTTACAACAGCACTGCCATGATACATCATACGACGGCGCATCAAAATCGCTTCGTGGTCAATCGGAACAAGGCGCTTACCTTCCAAAGCCAACAGGCCGGCTGTCACCTCACCCACTTTTTGAATGCGGTCATTTGAAAATTCAATCACATCACCGTTCATAGGAATAACAGGGGACCTAATGCCGCATTCCTCTGCCAGTTCTGAGTGACGCTCCATCTGCATGTATTCGCCATGCACAGGCATCAGAAAACGCGGCTTTACCCAATCCAACATCAGACGGATTTCGTCGCGGTAGGGGTGTCCAGATACGTGGATTGGCGCGTCCCTGTCCGTCATGATCATTACATCATCACGCAAAAGCCTGTTTTTGATACGCTCAATCGATTTTTCATTACCAGGAATGGCGCGCGATGAAAACATCACAACATCCCCATTTCCAAGAGAGACAGCACGGTGATTGCCGTCTGCAATACGTGACAAAGCGGCTCTTGGCTCGCCCTGTGATCCTGTACAAACCAGAACGGATTGGTCATCATCCAGATAATTCAGATCATCCGCTTCCAGAAATTCAGGAATACCGTCAAGGTACCCACATTCCCTGGCAATTCCCTCCATACGCCATAATGACCGGCCCGCAAGTGCGACCGATCGACCATTCGCCTGGGCTGCCTGTGCAATGGATGCAAGCCGTGCGACATTAGATGAAAAGCAGCTGACCGCAATTTTGCCTTTGAATTCCGAAAACAGCTCCACCATATTTTGCTGAACTTCATTTTCACTGCCGGAATGACCTGGAACCATCGCATTTGTCGAATCACCGGCGATAAAGATAATGTTTTCTTTAGATAGCGCTTCAAGGGCCTTTTGATCAGTTTTGTCCCCAATGACAGGCGCCGGGTCAAGCTTCCAATCACCCGTATGCAAAACACTGCCATAATCGCCAAATGTAATTTTCAACGCCCGCATTTCGGGTATAGAGTGATTCATCTTGATAGGTGAAATTTCAAACGGTCCGACCTTGACACTGCCATCATCGGGAAGATGTTTCAGCTCGGCCTGTTTCTGCCAGGATGTCTCGCCCAGTTTTTCGTAAATCAAGGAAGCTGTAAAAGGCGTTGCGTAGATAGGTTTGTTGACATCCCCCCAGACATGGGCAATACCACCGATGTGATCTTCGTGGCCGTGTGTGATAAACAACCCCAACAGGTCGTCCTGAATATCACGTATGAAACTGACATCGGGCATAATGATATCAACGCCGGGCATTGTATCATCACCAAAGCCCATACCGCAGTCAACCGCGATCCATTTCCCCTGATAACCATAGAGGCTGAGGTTGGCACCAAAAATACCGCATCCGCCAAGCGGCACGAAGTAAAGTTTATCTTTTGCAAAATCTTTCATCATACTGATATATCATATTTATCTGCGAAGGACATTAATTAGACAGATTTTCGGTGAAAAATCTTTCAATAACATTAGATATCGAAAAAGATTTCCCCGGATGTAATCCGTTCCGGTTTACCATTCACATTCAGGATCAAACACCCTTGGTCATCTATGGTTTCAAACGTGCCCTGTTTGGTTTGATTGGGAAGACGGGCTTGGATTTGGTTTCCCAAGCCTGCGCATCTTTCAAGCCAGCCGGCGCGAACCGGGCCAAAACCCTGATCCATATAAACATCTATCCACGCATGAATATGCTGAAGGATATCCTGCGCAAGGTCTATGGGGGAAATTTCCCCGTTTAATGACGCGGCATAATCCGGAGCCGAATTCAGGTTTACACCCATGCCGATAACAATCCAGGACAGGTTCATGCCCTGCCCTTCACTTTCCAGAAGGATGCCTGCCAGCTTCTTGTTATTCAAAAGCAAATCATTCGGCCACTTTAAACGCAAATCATCTGCTTCTGACAAATATGGTGATAAAGCCTGATGAAGGGCAATTGCCGCAATGAAAGAGAATTGTCCTGCATGGCGCATTTCAACCTGACAGGGCATCAGCACTGACATATAAAGGTTGCCGATTGGAGACTCCCATGTATTACCGCTGCGTCCCCGCCCATTGGTTTGCTGGTCGGCAATAAAGACAGCCTTTTCAATTGCAACTTCACGCGCGTGGCGCTTGGCGGCATCATTGGTGCTGTCATGTATCTCGTAATGGAAAAGACGAAAGCCTTGGATATTCGTCATTTATCCAAACATCAATAGCGATTCAGTTGCGGCCTGTGCCGCGTTCACGATGATACCGGGGAACAGAATAAAACCGATGACAAAAACAACAGACAGACCGCTGATGATTTCCAAATCACGTGTTGGTTTATCAAGGGCATGTTCAGGCTCGTCAAAGTACATAACTTTGATAATGCGTAAATAATAATAAGTCGCAACGACACTGGTCAAAACACCCAAAATCGCCAAGCCGTAAAGGTTGGCCGCTACAGCCGCTTGGAAAACAAACAACTTTCCAAAGAAGCCCGCCAGCGGCGGAATGCCGGCCATTGAGAACATCAGAACCGCCATCGCAAAAGCCATACCGGGATGCGTTTTGCCAAGGCCGGAAAGACTCTCAATATCGGATGTCTGGCGCTCGTTCTTGCGCAACATCAAAATAATGGCAAACGCACCGATATTCATGATCATGTAAATAGCGATATAAATAATCATGCTGCGCACACCGTCAAAACTTCCGGCCGTCATACCGACAAGGGCATAACCGATGTGTCCGATTGTTGAATAGGCCATCAAGCGTTTGATGTTTGTTTGCGGAATGGCGGCAAACGCACCAATAATCATTGATGCTGCGGACAAGATCCACAACACATCCTGCCAGTACTGCAACATCTCTCCAAACCCTGTAAACAAGAAACGCGCAAGCAAAGCCAGTACCGCAACCTTTGGCGCAATTGCCAGAAATGCGGTTACAGATGTTGGCGCCCCCTGATACACGTCAGGTGTCCACATGTGAAAAGGAACAGCTGAAAGTTTAAAGGCAATCCCGCATAGCAACATGATCAAGCCAAATGCCAAGGCAATGGATAGGCCGTCCTGTAGCGCCAGCGTTTCAGCAAGGCGCGCAAAGTTCACCGTGCCGCTAAACCCGTAAATCATCGAAATACCGTAAAGTATCAAACCTGAAGCCAATGCGCCCAAAACGAAATATTTGATACCGGCCTCAGAAGACTGGATGTGGTCACGACGGAAACTGACCAAAACATAGATTGGTAAGCTCATTAACTCCAGCCCCACATAGGTCAGCATCAAATCCCCGGCAGAGATGATGAACATCATGCCTAGAGTTGAAAATAAAATCAGAATTGGAAATTCAAAACGGTGTACTTTTTCGGCTGTGTTGTATGACAATGTCATCGCAAGGCACGAAGCCCCACCCAGCAGGACCAACAGTTTCATGAACTGTGCGAAACTGTCATGAACATAGCTGCCGAAAAATCCGGTTTGCGGCGTAGATGGCATACCTGAAATAACCAGTGCCACAACAGCAAAAGCACCAACCGTGACCAGCGTAACTTTGTTCGTGCCACGGTCCCCCGTCATCACCCCATACAAAAGGATCATCAGTCCGAACAAAGCCAAAACCAGTTCCGGCAGAACGGGCGCTACATGAAAATAGAAATCTTCTAAACCGTACATCTTTACTCACTTCCCTCGTATTCTTCGCCCAACGGAACGGTTAACGGCACGGGAGAAATCTCGTCACTCTCGGGTGCCTCAATCATGAAATTCGCATTATAATCCTGTATCAGTTTCTCAACTGATGGCTGGATTGGCTTTAAAAAGCTGCTGGGATAAATCCCCATCCACAATACCAGTCCGACGAGCGGGACGAACATTGTCATTTCGCGCAGTGAAATGTCTTTCATGGCGGCTGCATCTTTATTTTCCTGTGGTCCGAACACAACACCACGATAAAGGTAGAGCATATAAGCAGCGCCAAGCACCACACCCGTTGCGGCAAAGAATGTGGCCGTAGTGGATATTTGGAAAGCTCCCATCAGGATCAAAAACTCACCCACAAAACCGCTGGTTGCCGGCAGGCCGACAGAACCCATAACAAACACCATAAAGACGACAGCATAGGCCGGCATGTTGTTGACAAGGCCACCGTAACGGCTGATTTCCCGCGTATGCAAACGATCATAAACGACCCCTACACACAGGAACAATGCTGCCGATACAATACCGTGTGACAGCATTTGGAAAACCGCCCCTTCTACACCCTGTGTTGTCAGGCTGAATGTCCCAAGTGTCACAAAACCCATGTGCGCAACGGATGAATAGGCGATCAGCTTTTTCATGTCCGTCTGCACAAGCGCGACAAGTGACGTATAGATAATGGCAATAACGCTCAAGGTAAAGACGAACGGGACAAACATCTCTGTTGCCAATGGCAGCATCGGGATCGAAAAGCGCAAGAAGCCATATCCGCCCATTTTCAAAAGAACACCGGCTAGAATAACAGAGCCGGCTGTAGGCGCCTCAACGTGTGCATCTGGTAACCAGGTGTGAACAGGCCACATCGGCACCTTGACGGCAAATGACGCAAAGAATGCAAGCCACAGCCACGTTTGCAGATTCTCAGCAATCTCCGTGTCCATCAGTGTCGGAATATCGGTGGTGCCAAATTTGAAATACAGCGTCAAAACCGCAATTAACATGAGGACAGAGCCCAAGAGTGTATAGAGGAAAAATTTAAACGACGCATAGACGCGGCGCGGTCCGCCCCAAACACCGATAATAATAAACATCG
>CAXGXG010000127.1:0-5507 GCA_964013525.1 uncultured Alphaproteobacteria bacterium
TCGACACGGTCCTGCAACAACGCGTCATTAATCAACTGGTCAACAATCATCGGGTAAATCTGTTCGATCGGCACCTGAGCGGCTGCGGGAACTGTTTTGGCGACCTCTTTGACATCGCCACGCGTGATTACGGTTTCATTCACCTTGGCGACTTGCGTATCGTCGCCCATAGCAGCAACACCGTTCGAGCTATTGCCCATCAGGAACCAGGCCCCTGCTGCCAATGCAATCACAACAACGAGTGCGACTGTAAAATTCTGAGTAGATTTTGTCATTACGTTTCCTTATTCGTTTAGATTTTGGGTTCTGAATAAAATGTAGATGTTTGCCCGCATGATGCAAGCAAAAATCTTTACGGTTTCGGGCGTCTACGGATGTTTGCTGGCGGTTTTTTCGCCTTGTTCATCTTAATCCGTGCGAATTTGCGCTGCATCTCGTTCGGGTTAAACTGATCCCGGTAGACATGCGGGGTTCTGGACACCATATTGAAATAGGCCTGTTGATTGCGGTACCACAATTGCGCATCTTCCAGAACGCCAAGCTTTTTTCTGGCGCCCAAGATATCAATAACGGTATTGCCTTTGCTTTCCTTTGCAAACAGCTGGCTCAACGATGGCGCGCGGTTTTGCTCCTTGGCTATATTCATGACCTGATTGAATTCATCCGCCAATGCCAGGCCGTGAAAACATGTCATGGTGTAACCGGGCTCGCGCCTGTAGGTCATTTCTAAATCCTCAAGCCTGATACCGGGCTTAAAGCGTGCTAAAAACTTCATATGGCGTTTTCTCTGGTCCCAGCGTTCTTTCAACTGATCCATAACGCGATAGAAGTTTTCGTTACGATAGCGCCCATAAAAAGCCGTTTCACGAATGATTTGTTGCGATCTCGGTTGATCCCAGTCTAAATAGCCAGTCTCAAACAACGCATTTAACACATCCAGCTGGTCTTTGTGGCTTAGGTCCGTCATATAACGCGAAAGAATAAAATCGGGCATACGGGTTTTCACGTCATGATCCTTTAGGATCGCAAACATATCGGCATGGGCGTTTTCGATTGCCATACAAAAATATTCTGACATTTGCATTGAAGAGCGCTTATGCAAATCAACACCATTTTTGACAGCCCGCAATGCGTATTTTGTCGAGCGGGTTTCAATCGCGCGTTTCAGTAAGACTTCTGTACGATAACGGTGAGCATTCTGCGCATTTGTTTTTTTCTCAACAGTTTTGTGAAAAATATCCAGCTGCTTGTCATTATTACGATTCAGGATTTTGGCATAAACCCTGTGAACATGTGAGTTTTCAAAATTATTAATGTGATCCGCCAAAAGGGCAAAGGTTTCATCATGGCGCTGATCAACGGGCCCCTTCATCAATTCTGTGACATAACAGTTGAATTCATTATCTGCCATAGATGTCGCCAGCATTGGCAGAAATTTTTTAAGAACTTTATGATCCTGATTGGTCACAGCGGCCTGACACAGGTTTTTATATTCCACTAATTTATCCAAAAGCATGCCCCTTTAGCTCTTTCAATTCCCCCGTTACACAGCATTATAGAAAACACCTTTAAAAAAAACAAGCCATGGCAACGCCCATGACGTTGACCCGCCTTCGAAAACCTTTTATATGTGTGGGTAACAATTGACACCTATAATGTTTAAGGATTCTGCATGTTTGCCAAACTTGCCTATAAAATTTTCGGTTCCAGCAATGAACGCCAACTCAAACGTCTTCAACCTTTGATCGACGAGATCAACGGTATGGAAGAGAGTATCAAGGCGTTAAGCGATGCGGAGCTAAAGGCCCAGACCGCAAAATTAAAATCACGCCTTAGCGAAGGCGCAACCCTTGATGACCTGTTGCCCGAGGCCTTTGCCACCGTACGCGAAGCCGCATGGCGCACATTGGCGCTGCGCCCATTTGATGTGCAGTTGATGGGTGGCATGGTTCTTCACGAAGGTAAAATTGCCGAGATGCGCACGGGTGAGGGTAAAACGCTTGTGGCAACCCTGCCCGCCTACCTGAACGCATTGGGTGGCGAAAATGTTCACGTTGTAACCGTCAATGATTACTTGGCCGAACGTGACGCGGACTGGATGCGCCCGGTTTTTGAAAGCCTAGGCATGACGGTCGGAACCATCATCGCCAACATGGCCCCTGACGACAGACGCGCGGCCTATGCCTGCGACATTACCTATGGAACAAACAACGAATTCGGCTTTGATTATCTTCGCGATAATATGAAGTACAAAAAAGAACATATGGCGATGCGCGGCTTTAACTTTGCCATTATCGATGAGGTCGATTCCATTTTGATTGATGAGGCCCGTACCCCGCTGATCATTTCCGGACAAATCGAAGATTCCGCCTCCATGTATGGCGAGATTGACAAAATTATCCCGTTTTTAGACGAAGAAGATTATGAGAAGGAAGAAAAGCACAAGAACATCAGCCTGACCGACCGCGGGAACGAACACGCCGAAGAGCTGTTGCGTGAACATGGGCTATTAAAAGAAGGCAATTTGTTTGACGCCCAGAACGTGGCCTTTGTTCACCATGTGAACCAGGCGTTACGCGCACATAAAATGTATGTCCGCGACAAAGATTACCTGATCAAGAATGATCAGGTGGTCTTGATTGACGAATTTACAGGACGCATGATGGATGGTCGTCGCCTTTCCGACGGCCTGCACCAGGCGATTGAAGCCAAGGAAAATGTCAGCGTTCAAAATGAAAACCAGATTCTGGCCTCTATCACTTTCCAGAATTATTTCCGCCTGTACCCGAAACTCTCGGGCATGACCGGTACAGCGATGACCGAAGCCGCAGAATTTGAAGAGATCTACGGCCTGCAGTGTATTGATGTACCGACAAACGTGCCGGTTGCGCGTATTGATAAGGATGATGAAATTTACCGCACATTCGAAGAGAAAATTCACGCCATTGTCAAAACAGCGCGCGAAGCCCAAGAACGCGGCCAACCGGTTCTGGTCGGAACCACCTCGATCGAAAAGTCTGAGTTGATTTCCAATCTTTTGAAAAAAGAAAAGATCGAACATAGCGTCCTGAACGCCCGCTATCACGAACAAGAAGCCCAGATTGTGGCTCAGGCCGGCCAACCCGGCGCTGTGACCATCGCCACAAACATGGCGGGTCGCGGAACCGATATTAAATTGGGTGGTAACCTGGAAAGCCGGATTGCCCATGAATTGACCGATGATATGGACGCCGAGATGCGCGCGGCCAGAATTGAAAAGATGAAAGCCGAAATTGCTGAAAACCAGAAAAAAGTTCTGGATGCAGGCGGTCTTTACGTGATCGGTACAGAACGCCACGAATCCCGCCGGATTGATAACCAGCTCCGCGGACGTTCAGGACGTCAGGGCGACCCGGGCGAAACCAAATTCTTCATTTCCTTGCAGGATGACCTGATGCGGATTTTCGGATCTGACAAGATGGATGCTTTTCTGCAAAAAATGGGGTTGGAACAGGGTCAGGCGATTATCCACCCATGGATCAGCAAAGCGATTGAACGTGCCCAGAAAAAGGTTGAGGCGATGCACTTTGATGCCCGTAAATCCGTTCTGGAATACGATGATGTTTCAAACGATCAACGTAAAGTTATTTACGAGCAACGTCACGAAATTATGGATACCGAAGATGTTTCCGATATCGTTGATGATATGCGCCACGAAGTCATCGAAGACATGGTTGCCCGCACAATTCCACCACAAAGCTATGTCGATCAATGGGATGTGGAAAGCCTGCAGACCGAAACGCACCGCTTGTTGAATATTGATGTCCCTGTCAAGGAATGGGCACAGGAAGAAGGTATCGCAGACCGCGAAATTACCGAGCGCCTGATGGCCGCATCTGACAAACATATGGCGCAAAAAGCCGCCAATGTAAAACCGGAATTCATGCGCCGCGTTGAAAAGTCCATGTTGCTGCAACTGCTGGACCAAAGCTGGAAGGAGCATTTGCTCAACCTTGAACACCTGCGCCGCGGTATCGGCTTGCGTGGATTGGGGCAGAAAAATCCGCTGAACGAATACAAAACCGAAGCGTTCTCAATGTTTGAGCATATGCTAGACAGCCTGCGTGAAAACGTAACCCAGGCCCTGTCTGTTGTTGAAATCCGTATTGAACAGCCGATTCCCACACAGGAAGAACCGGACACTTCGAAATTGAAAGCCTATCACCCAAAGGCGGATGATGGTTATGGCGCGAACGAAAGCGATCTGGCTTCCGCCCGTGCGGCAGACACCAGCACCAAGCCATATGTCGCACCGAATTTCAATGCCGAAGATCCATCAACATGGGGGCGCACACCACGTAATGCACCCTGCCCTTGCGGGTCCGGAAAAAAATTCAAACATTGTCACGGACAATCAAATTAAGATAAAAAAAAGCCGCTTTTCTAAGCGGCTTTTTTGCTGTGCTCGTTGATTACCAGCAAGCACACGTAAAGGCACGCAGGAAGCGCGTACATGTACCCGAAACCTCACGCACGGAAAAATCATCGTTAACGGTATAAGTCGCCCCGCCGCTGGAATCAGAAATCTCATAGCCACGGGATCCGCCACATGCCGCCTGACAAAAAGCCTCAACAAAATCATAAGTAAATTGAACGTCAAAATCATATCGTGTAGGCGTTGCATCGTCATCTAAACAAGGCTGGCGGAAATCCGACCCATTGGGACTGACCAGTGGATAGCATTCGCCAGAAAATGTACAACGTGCGTAGTTGCCGCTCGCAACAAGCGTTACCGCAGTATTATCGCCATAGGGAATAGGCCCGGTTTCTATGAGCGGGTCTAAATAGGACCCACAGGCTGCGATACCTGCGCCGCTCGGTCGAAAGAGATGGCAGGATTCATCGGAAGGTGCATCGGAGTTGCTGTTTGTGCCGTCTGCCAGTTCATAACTGATTTCATTTTCGCTACAACCACCCAGAACGCGTAAACGCATTTTCCCCTGATCAATCATCGCATTACACTGCTGGTTCACAGCCGTTTCAATCGTTTCAAGTTCACGATCAATACTGCCGCCGCCACGGCCTGAATTTGTCACCGCATAAGACAGGGCTGCAAACAATGCAACTGCTATCAATATCAGAAATAAAGCATTTCCCCGTTCTTGCATACTTTCCCCTTACGCCTTTATTAAACACTTAAAAGATGGCGAAATCATGTCATAAAATCATTTCAAAGCCTTAACCTTTTCGTAACCTCTTCGCCCTATTCTGAAAATGTAATGATTATTAAGTCATTCGTTTCCACAAAGAATACGGACAGACGGCAGGGTGTGCATGTTTGTCAAAGATTAAAAGGCGCTTTCATCAGGGGACAGCGCCTTTTTCTTATCTTTTGATTTCAAAGGAATGTATGTGCCAGAGGACTTAACGGGGCCCTAGCCCATTTGCAATACACCGCTGACCGCCTTTTGCCATCCCTCGTACAAGGATTTACGATTATCAGGTGCACAATTGGGCGTAAACGTCTG
>CAXGXG010000128.1:0-5472 GCA_964013525.1 uncultured Alphaproteobacteria bacterium
CGGTAACAGCTTCTACCAATGGGGACTTCGTGCCCGCAAAGGGGAAAGTGGAGCCGGGTCCCTTGCCGGTGCCGGTGACACCTATGGTGCCTTGGCAGTCGCTTCTTATACCTATTCCCGTAATCTTTATGATGCCCAAATTGGCTATGAACGCATTGATGCGGATATCGGCGATGATCTGGACCGCATTTTCGGGTCCGTCGGGTATCAGCGAATATTCAACCGTACCAGCCTATCGGCTGAAGCGCACTTAGGCGACCTTGACGGCCTGATGGAATACAGCGCAGCATTGGGCGGGCGTTTTGATCTCTCCCGGGGGTTCTCGTTAAACTTCGGATATAACTTTGCCCATGCCGGCCCCCGCCGCCTGCACGAGGCTTTGACATCTGTCCGCTATGAATTCTAATCTTGCGGGAACAATCCTTTCCCGAATAAGTATGTGGAATAGAAAGGATGTTTCTATGCGCTATCTGCTTGCTTGTATTTTAAGTGTTTTTCTAATCTCCGCCTGTCAGGCGGAACCCAGCCAGGACAAGCTGGTCAATTCGAACATACAGCTAAAATATGAGACGGTCGCATCAGGGTTAGAGCATCCCTGGGCCGTTGCAATCTTGCCTAATAACGAATTTTTGGTGACAGAACGGCCGGGTCGTCTGGTTTTGGTCAATGCTGATGGTGATGTCCTGCCTGTCCAAAACACCCCTCAGGTGTATGATCGCGGACAGGGTGGGTTGCTGGATGTGATCATCACCCCTGACAATACCATCTATTTGTCTTATGCCGCTGCCGATCCGGCAGATGACCGCCTTGCCAATACTGAAGTTGTGCGCGCGGAATTTAACCGCCGCGACCTTCGCCTTGAAAACCCCGAAGTCGTCTTTGTAGCAGAGCCCAAGGTTGAAGGCCCCAATCATTGGGGCAGCCGTTTATTACTGAACGATCAAAACCATTTGTATGTCACCCTTGGCGATCGGTTTGATTACCGCGACCAGGCCCAAAACCCTGAAAATCACCTTGGCAGTGTTGTGCGGGTTATGCCAGACGGCACGCATGCCGTTTACAGTTACGGTCACAGAAATGTTCAGGGCATGGCCGCCCACCCTGAAACCGGCGCCATATGGACACATGAACACGGCCCCAAGGGCGGCGATGAGGTTAATATCTTGAAACAAGGTGCAAATTACGGTTGGCCAAATGTCAGTTACGGGCGCAGATACAGTGGGCGCGAAATCTCCGAAACAGGCGAACACGCCCCCCTTTATACCGGTCCTATCTTACATTGGACGCCATCCATCGCGCCCAGCGGCATGGCATTTTATCAGGGCAATGTTTTTCCCGAATGGCAGGGTGATTTGCTAGCCGGCGCTTTGGCGAAAACGCATCTGCGCCGCGTAAAACTGAACGGGGAAAATGTGATCGAACAGGAAATTCTGGCCGCCGATCTGGAAGGGCGTATCCGCGATGTCGAGGTTGACAGCCAAGGATATATCTATGTGCTGACCGATGACAGCAATGGCAAGCTTATTCGCATCTCACGCTGATAACCTATAAAATTTGGGGAACATTCACCCGATCCTTTCGTTTGTTTGGCATAGACACGATCGGAAAGGAGCCCCCCAATGAGTATTTTTACTTATATTAAAAACGATCATAAAGAAATCCGCACTTTACTGGACCAAATTGAAAATGAAGGTCCCGAAGAAAGCGAACTGCGTACAGATTTGTTCAACGAGTTAAAAGAAAAATTACTGATTCACGAACATGCCGAAGAAGAGGCATTTTATAAGCCATTAAAACAAGAAACCTCTCTTCTAGAAGATGAAATCGACGAAAGTGAAGAAGAACACGCCGAAACGCGTGATCTGTTGCACCAACTAACCGACCCTGAGTTAGTTGGCGAGGACTGGTATGACTGCTTCCTTGAATTGAAAGAGGAGCTGATTGCCCACATGGACGAAGAAGATGAAATCTTTGAAGATGTCCGTGGCTTGATCAGCACCAACGACGCACAAGATATGGAAGCCGATATGAAGCGCCAAGAAAAACATGAGCGTGAAACGAAAACTGTTCGCAAGCGTCAGCACCAATAAAAATGAATTGATCATCAACAATATGAACGGAACCTGCGACCACAGGCTTCCGTTCGTTTTGTTAAGGCTAGAAATTGAAAAGGATTACAAAATGAAAACACTATCAAAAACTTTGGCGATTGCCGCCCTCATGACCGGCGCAATCAGCTTCTCTGCACAGGCGGAAATTGCTATGAATACCGATACAGGCGTCAATGTCCAAACGGTTATGGAATCAGGTGTAAAACCAGAAACACGCTTGGTAACGCCAGTACAAAAAAATGTTGTTGCCCCCCCTGCTGCAACTGCACAGGCAGACCTGAACACGACAACTGTCCTGGCCCCACGTGCACCCGCCCTCACCCAGGCCGGACCTATGCAAGCCGCCCGTGACCAACTGGCTCTTGAACAGGCACAGGATATCGCCGATTCTACTGATTCCAGTCTTGTGACTGTAAATGGCGAGACTTATGTTCCGACTGATGATACATCCGCAATTCAGCCGCGTGGCAATACGCTTGTTAATATGGGCACGCGTATGCAAGCACCTTTGGACACGACAGAGACCTCTCCGGTCTATCAACCTTCTGCGGCCGCGATCGCACGCGCGCCATTGGACCGTGATACAACCGGATCAGCCAGCCTTGGCGCACAGACATCCGTTGCCGCACAAGGCGATATTGACAGTAGCCTTGCAACACAGGGGGCAATCGGAACAAGCGCACCCGTAATTGGCATGGACAGCAACGTCGATACAATGAACCGAAGCCGCTTGAACAGCAGTGTAAATTCGTCACGCACAGGCTCTAGCGGTGGTACTTCCGTAGGCTCCGCATCATTAGGTAGCGGAATGTAATTTTAAAAAAACTTTTGAATAAAAAAAACGCCCCCTTTTTATGGGGGCGTTTTCTCGTTTACTGGTTTTGCGTGATTAGCGTGCCATCATAGAGACAACACGGCTGGCAACGATTTCTTTGGTTTCAAAGAAATCTTCATCGATTTCGCCGTAAACCTGAATGTTGTCGCCTTCGCGAATTTGCTGAACGCCGTCACCATCCATCGGGTTATAAGACAATTGTCCCAAATCAACCTGCATTGGCATGTTGCTTTTGTTGACCAGTGTCAATTCTTTACCATCAACTTCTGTGACGCGGCCAGACATCGTAACGAATGTACCATCTGCCATTGCGCTCATATCAACGTACGCACCCATAGGGGCAACACCGGCATTTTCACGGTAGTAATAAACGTTATCAGAATTGACGTAAATATTGTTGGCTTCAATTTCACGGCCCTCGAAAAGGTCATCATCAATGTTACCTGTTACAGTTACGCGCTCGCCGATACGCAATGCTTCAGCATTGTCACCATCCCAGCGCCAGTCATCCATCTCAACCGTAATCTCGCCGGAGCCGTAAGACAGAACGAATTCATCGTCATTAATGCTTTTCACTGTACCTGTCAGCATAACCGGAGCATCATCAGCAGCTGTTCTCACGTCGGAATTAACCGCTGTGCTGGATGTAACAACAGGTGTTGCTGTTGTGCTGCTTTTAACAGTGGTTGTTTGTGTCGTCGTTGTTGTTTCTGCCATTGCAGTCCCTGCACCGGCAATAATTGTTGCTGCCAGAAGGCTGGCCATAAGTTTATTTTTCATGATGAAAGTCTCCTTTATAAAGTTATATCTATCATTTTGTGTTAACGCACCTACGTACACAATCCAGCGTCGAAGGTTCCAAAAATGCAATGAACCAATTACGTTTTAATGCGTAGGTAAGAGAGCAAAGCAATAAATTAAAAAGTTGGGGACTTATGGCACGACCGGCCAAAAAACACATTAAATTTGCAGGACATGATATTGACCTTTATTCGAATGCCGCTTTGCATTTGACGGAATATAACGTTCTGGTTATCTCGGACATAAACCTTGAGAAGCCGAACGACTTTATGACACCCAGCTTCTGTTCATTTGACGAAAAAACTCAAGACACCTTAAGCCTCTTGGAAGGCTTTGCCAATGAGATCAAACCTGAAAAAATTATTATTCTTGGAGATATCTTTCATGACAGTCAGGCGTTTGAACGCATGAGCCTGCCAAACATGGATCGTCTCTACCGTTTTTTTAGAGAATATAAAATCGTTTGGGTCGAGGGGCACCACAACGACGCTTTCTCACCTCCCGGCGCGGACCTCAGAATTGAATATGCTTATCTCAACCTGAACTTTCGCCATATTGCTTCGGATAAAGAAGATTTTGAAATCAGCGGCAATTACAATCCCTGTTATCAGAATGTGCCGGGCACCCAGAATCTGTCCAGATGCTTTATCACAGATAAAACAAAGTTGGTTGTGCCCTCATTTAATTGCAATGCGCGCGCAATCAATATCAATGAACCGGTTATACAAACTCTTTTTAGTGGACGTCAGCGCGTATTCCCATTGGACAACAATCAAATTCAGGCGCTCTCTCACCACGGGTAATGGCATTGCCAACCCGTGTTTTATAAGGGATGAATACCTACCTTCTTGAATATTTATGAACTTTAACGCCTCTTCTGCGTTTGTAAGGGTGTTGAGTAAATAAACGAAAACTTATATTTAAGGAGACTTTTCAAATGAGAACTTCAACCCCCGTATTATCTGGTACATCAATTATTGGTGATGACGTAAAGAACCGTGAAGGTAAAAGCCTTGGCGATATTAAAGACATTATGATTGACCTTGATTCTGGTCGCATTGAATATGCAGTCCTATCATTTGGTGGTTTCTTGGGCATGGGCGACAAATATTTTGCAGTCCCATTCCAAGCGCTAACTGTAGATACAGAAAAAGAATGCCTGGTATTGGACATTGAGAAAGAAACTCTGAAAGAAGCGCCAGGCTTTGATAAAGATAATTGGCCAAACTTTGCAGATCCTGATCTGCGCAGCCAACTTGACAGCCATTACGGTACAACAACACGCCGTCGTGCTGCATAATATCTAAACGGTATTTAAATAAAACCGGGTCCGTTATTTGCGGGTCCGGTTTTTTTTGTGAACTTATTTGCCGTTTATACCGTTCGTAAGATACTACAGTGTGATTATAAGGAGAAAAAAAATGACACAAGGTATTTTAGGCCTCATTATTTTGGTATTGGACATCATTGCTATTATCAGCATCGTTCAAAGCGGACTTTCCGTAGCTATGAAAATTGTATGGGTATTGGTTGTCTTGTTACTGCCGATCATTGGTATGATTTTGTGGTTCCTCATCGGTAATAAGAAAGTTTTATAATGGATTTAGATAGCTGGATAGCCGTCTCTTTCGCTGACACCGTCGGAATATTTCTGACGGTGTTTCTGCTTAATGTCGGAATTTTAATACTTGTACGCTTAAACGGCCTTCGCACATTTTCAAAAAT
>CAXGXG010000129.1:0-5469 GCA_964013525.1 uncultured Alphaproteobacteria bacterium
GGAAAACATCCAACGCCTGCGCGCCGAGGGGCAGGAAAAAATGGCCGCCGCCGTCCTTGGTACGCGCCAGGTTTTCTTTGCGGTGATTGCGACCACCATTACATTGGTATCGGTCTTTTTGCCGATTGCTTTTTTACCCGGACAAACCGGTGGCCTGTTCCGCGAATTCGGTCTGGTCCTGGCCATTGCCGTGATCATCAGCTCCTTTGTTGCGATTACATTGTGCCCAATGATGGCATCGCGCCTGCCGAACCTGTCACAACCCAACCCGACCATTGTCCGCATTCGCGATTGGCTTGACCGCATCGGGGCATCTGTCGGCGGGTTTTATTTCCGCACATTGAAAAGCCTGCTGAAACATTCGGTACTGGCGGTTGGCGTGGCCTTGTGTCTGGCTGCAGGCGGGATCATCGGATTTTTCATGCTGGATCAGGAATTGCTGCCACAAGAAGACCGCGGATCCATCCGCGTTTTTATGACGGGACCTGATGGCGCATCCTTGGCCTATACTGATGCGCAGGCGCGCAAAATTGAAGACATCCTGCGCCCCTATCAACAGGACGGCATGATCACCAGTATCTATTCCATTATTGGGCGGTGGGACAAAAACCGCGCTTTTATTATTGCCGCGCTCAAGGATTGGGATGAGCGCAGCATCAGCCAAATGGATCTGGCCGAAGAATTGAACGCAGCCGTTACCGATATGCCGGGTGCCCAGGTGCGTATTGTTCAGGGCAACAGTTTAAATGTCCGCGGCGGTGGCGGCGGGGGTCTGGAACTGGCACTTTTGGGGAACAATTATGCCGATATTCTGGAAGCCGCCGATCAGCTGGCCGTGGCGCTGCCTGAACGCATTGACGGGATCAGTGATGTCCGTGTCCAGTTCGACACATCCCAACCGGAAATGTCGTTTGATATCGACCGGGAAAAAGCCGCGGACCTGAATGTGCCGATGTCGCGCATATCCGAAAGCCTGCGTGTTATGGTCGACAGCTATGATGTCATTGACCTCAGCATCGAGGATCAATCCGTCCCTATTATGTTGCGCCCGACCGAAGGGGCGATTTCGGCCACCAGCGACCTTTTGAATATCTATGTGACAAACACGAACAATGAACTGATCCCCCTCAGCGCGATGGTCAGCGTCCGTGAACAGGGGGTTGCGGCCGAATTGGACCGCGTGGCCCAGCGTCGCGCCATTGAACTCGACATCGGTGTGGAACCGGGTCTGCCGTTGGGTGATGCCATGGATAATATCTTAGAGGTGACCGATGACATCCTGCCTGCTGGCATCGGTGTTTTGTTTTTGGGTGAGGCGGCAACGCTGGAGGAAACGTCATACGAGGTGGCGCTAACATTTATCATTGCTTTTGTCGTGGTATTTCTGGTTCTTGCCGCCCAGTTTGAAAGTCTTGGCAGTGCGATCATCGTCATGCTGACCGTGCCCTTTGGTTTGGCGGCTGCCGTATTTGCCCTGTTGCTGACAGGTCAGTCGTTGAACCTTTACAGCCAGATCGGATTGATCATGCTCATCGGCCTGATGACCAAAAACGCGATCTTGCTGGTCGAATTTATGGATCAGCTGCGCGATGAAGGCAAAACCGTGGATGAAGCCATTATTGAAGGCGTGCGCATTCGCCTGCGTCCCGTCGTCATGACCGTATTGTCGACCGTATTGGGCAGTCTGCCCCTGATTTTAAGTGCTGGCCCGGGTGCTGAGGCCCGTCAGGCCATCGGCTGGGTTGTTTTCGGAGGATTGGGCCTGTCCACAATTTTCACCCTTTATCTGGCACCTTTGGGCTATCATCTGATCGCCCCGCATGTCAAAACACGCGCCCATTCGGGTCAACAATTGGCAGCCGAACTGGAACGTGCGGAAAAACCTGTCGGTATGGGTAAAGAGGGGGATATGTAATGACGATGATCCGCCACATGCAAAAAGCCCTGACCGCCTGCGCACTGGTCCTGACCCTTGGCGCCTGTACGGTGGGACCGGATTATGCCCCGCCCGAATTGAATGCGCCGGCGGCATTTGTCTCACAAGATGTTTTGGACCTGTTGAATGATGGCAAAACAGATGCAGGCCTGAAAACCGAATGGTGGACCGGGTTTCATGACCCCACCCTGAATCAATTGGTGGCTGAAGGGATTGCCGACAATCAAACCATTTTATCTGCCGCCGCGCGGGTTGAGCAGTTTCGCGAGAACGTGAACCTCAGCGCATCCGGCGATGATCCTGTTTTGGATGCATCAGGCGGGGTTGATATCAGCCGCCGCGAAACTCTGGGCGGTGATGATGACAGCCGCACGTCCACGGGCCTGTCCGCGGGTTTGGGTTTGTTGTGGCCGTTTGATGTCTTTGGCCGAACACGTCGCAATACGGAATCTGCCCGTGCAGCGTTGGAGGCCGCAGAAGCGGATCTGCGCGACACCATACTGTCGGTCAGCGTCGGCATCGCCGCCGAATATTTGCAATACCGCGGGAATGAGCGTCAATTGGAATTGTTACGGGAATCTGTCGCCTTGCAGGAAAAAACACTTTCCATTGTTCAAAGCCGTTTCAAATTCGGGATTGCCCCCGAACTGGATTATCAACGTGCGATTACATCCGTTGAAAACCTGCGTGCGGATATCCCGCCGCTGGAACAGTCACTCGTCCAATCACGCAACCGTTTGGCCACTTTAACCGGTCAGTACAGCGGTCATATGCAAACAGATATCCCTGATGACGGGGATATTCCCGGATACAACAGCCTGATCCCCGAGGTTCTGCCATTGGATGTCATCAATCACCGTCCCGATGTGCAATTTGCCGAAGCGGCCTTGAAACAGGCGGTTGCCGAAATCGGTGTCGCGGAGGCGGAATTCTATCCGGCCTTTAACCTGAATGCAGGACTGGTCCTATCCGCCACAGGCGGCAGCGGCCTGTCGGGTGTGGAAACCCTGATCGCCACATTGGGCGCCGCCATTGACCAGACGCTGTTGGATGGCGGACGCCGTCAGGCCAATTTAAACATCGCGCGCGCCGCTGCGGATGAGGCGCTTTACGATTATCGTCAGGTCATTTTATTGGCTGTCGAGGATGTTGAAGCCGCCCTTTCCAACCTGAAGGCTTCACGCGAACGGCAAATCCCGCTAGAAAAGGCTGTTGCCGCCAGTGGCCGAAGTTTCCAACAGGCCGAAATTTTGTACCGCGAGGGGCTGATCAGCTTTTTGGATGTGGTCGATGCCCAGCGTGTTCTGGCCAGTGCCGAACAGCAATTGGCGCGCGAACGTACCCAATACGCTGTTTTGATCACAGCCCTTTTCCAAAGCCTTGGCGTGCCCGT
The DNA here is from genome assembly GCA_964013525.1 of uncultured Alphaproteobacteria bacterium. GTDB lineage: Bacteria > Pseudomonadota > Alphaproteobacteria > Micavibrionales > CSBR16-224 > CATLPD01. The sequence continues at coordinate 3,330 of CAXGXG010000129.1, forward strand.
CGACAGCGATTTATAAAAACCGTATTATGGCAACCATTTTTTAACCCTGCCCCACGTATAATGACGAATACGTTGGGATAAAAGCGCATTGCGCAGGGGACATGACGTGAAACTGGATAGTATTGAAATTCAAGCCATAGAAATGAACGGTGCCGCGGTCCGCATTCCTGAATCCGAAAACCCACTTTATGACATGATGTGCAGTGGCAAGGCTGACGGTTTTCAAATCGGACAGGCCGTACAACAGCTGAACGACCAACGCGAAACGGCCATTGATGCTGTGGGGGATACGGTTTTGAGTGATGAAAACCCGATGGAGATCCTGCGTTCCGGCACCAAAGATTTTGTCGAGCTGGTGGCTGTTAAACGCAATGACGGCGACCAACCTGAAACACATGCGCGCATCCGCCTGAACCGTGATGAGAACGGTGCCTGGTCGATCGAGAGTTTTGTGATCCCCCTTGACCTTGATGACACGGATCATGGATACAGTGATATTGCCGGCGCTGTAAAACAGCATTTCAAACAAAATGATCAAAAATTTGCCTGTGATTTTTTAAAAGTCATCGCCGATGGCGGGCGGACATCTGATGCCTTTATGCGCGCGTCCAATGGCATGGATGATGAAATCATTGCACAGGCGCGGGCGGAGCTGCCTACCAATGATCAAGGTCAACGAACAGCACTGGCGGTTCCGCAAATCGCGCGAAGTCAAACACGCCCTGGCCAGTTTGAACGGGCCTTGTCCAATGCCCGCATATCAAACGCGCCAAATCCAAACCGTGCACCCTAAAAACCCGGCGCACTTTATCTTATAAAATTTTATTCCAATTATCGCGATACGATCGTGTAGTAAAAGACATGATTGTTGCATGTCGTGCCGGAATATTGACCATATTGGCAGGTACAGCCGACTGTCACCCCGTCCAATACGCCGCCCGCCCCGTCGCCAATCGCATGGGGGACGGATGCGATATTGTCATCCCGAAAACTGCCCTGAAAATTTGTGTTCGAAGCTTCCATCGTGGTGAATGGGTCGTTTGGTACCTCCCCATCAGGTAGAGGTACATTCAGGCCACGGTTGATTGCGCGGCAAACTTGCGGGTTCATGCTTGCGGCGGTCATAACCAGATCGTTCCGATCATCCTGACCCGCACCTAAAACCGTCGATGGCCAAAAATTAAACTGCCCAAATGCAGGCGGGGCTGAAATTTGCGAGTAGGGCTGTTCAAGATAAACGACATGTTCAATACCGCCGCCATTGGGATGAAATACGTGGCAGCTCAGGTCACTGGGGGATGTCGGGTTGTTGTTTACATCATCTGCGTCTATGTAGGATCCATCCCCATCAAAGTCGTGGTTAAATGAAATATCCGTTTCCGAACACCCGCCTGAAATTCTAAGGCTGGCGACTGCATTTTCAATTGATTGCGCATATTGAAGAATATCACTGGCCATCAGGCTGGCCTGCTCCTGATCAATGCTGCCTGATGTTTGACCAGATTGCGTTAATGCATAAGACAATGCACCGAACAAAACGATCCCGATCAAAGTTAAAAACAAGGCATTTCCAGATTGTGACTTCATCCCTTAATTATAAAACGCAAATATGGCCTGACAATGATTAAGTCATAAAGTTTAACGATAGACGGCCGCTATTGATCTAATAGGAACAATATCCTTTACCTATAAATTGCTATGCTTATCATGAAAGCCTGATAAAGGATTATTTAGGAGAAGATATCTATGAAAACCACGGGTAAAATTGTTGCCGCTGTTGCGGTATTGGGCGTTTCGGCATTGGCGATCATGGCCGTTGCGAAAGCCGACGGATCCAATGCAGGTGCCAGCGGCGGAGCTGAACTGCGTGAATTGTCAAAAAGCGAAAAAACCGTTTCTGCCCCTATGGAAGATACGGCAGACATCAACAATCAATATTGGTGGCCGAACCGTCTGGACCTTTCTCCACTTCGCACAAATGCGGCAAAATCAAACCCGATGGGTGATGACTTTGATTATGAAGAGGCTTTTCTCTCTCTCGACTTGAACGAAGTCAAAGCGGATTTGGAAAAGGTCATGACGACTTCACAGGACTGGTGGCCGGCAGATTACGGCCATTACGGTCCGTTCTTTATCCGTA
>CAXGXG010000130.1:0-5439 GCA_964013525.1 uncultured Alphaproteobacteria bacterium
AGATAGCACACTTCCAGATAGTTACTTTTTTCTGCCAGTTCGCCTATCTGGTAACCGCGATGGGCCAGAATGCCTTCAAATCCGTCGATATATGTCAGACCGGATTCACAGCTGGCTGTTGAGGTGAAACCCGGGTCATAGGTAAACATCCCTGTTTCTGAATAAAAGCTACGAATGTCGGCAACACGCGGGCCCATGGTGCCACCCAGCACAGGAAACTCATAGGATTTACCAGTTTCATTGTCGGTAACTGTGATGGTTTTCTTTTTATCTGTCATGGAGGCCTCTGCATTTTGAAAGATTATTAAATGTTGTGTTTAAAGATAGATAACATGTCGTTTATTATCAACCTGTAAATGAACGGAAATAGCGTGGTTTTCGTAACCAACTTCCGATATATTTATAAAATGTCATTCGTCCCAGATTGGAAAGAGCCGTTTCTTGCGCAATATCCGCGTTGGATCCTATGGGTGCCGGTTTTTATCGCCCTTGGTGTCGGTATATATTTCGCCCTGCCCACCGAACCTGCATTAGGGATCGCATCGCTTTGGTTTGTTTTGAGTTTTATCCTTCTTTTTCAGCCCGTCCGCCATCCGGCCTGGAAAACGTCATGTATCATCCTTTTATGTGTATCGACGGGCTTTGGTGCAGGGGCACTTCGGACCCTGACTGCGGGGACAGCATTTTTGCAGCAGGAAACAAAAGTTGTGCAGATCACAGGCACCGTTGAGGGGGTTGAGGCTGATGGCGGGTCAACCCGTGTGCTTTTGAACGGTGTCACTCTATCGGGCCTGGGTAAAGCCGATACGCCAAAACGTGTCCGTGTAAAGATGTCCCGAAAATATGGAACGCCCCCTGTGGGTGGAGAGATAAGCGTCAAGGGAGTTTTGATGCCGCCACCACCACCTGTTGCACCGGAAAGTTATGATTTCCAACGTCATATGTTTTTTTAGGGTATAGGCGGGACAGGGTATGCCGTTGCACCTTTTGAAAATCTGCAATCGCCTGAAGCCAAAGTTTTACATGCAGAAAAAATCAGGGAAGCCATAAAAGCCAAAGTTCTTTCTGTAAAAGGGAGCCAGGAAAGCAAGGCCGTTTTGATTGCCCTTTTAACCGGCGAACGCAGAATGATCCCCGAAGAGACCATGGAAAACATTAGAAAGGCAGGAATCGCCCATTTGCTTGCAATTTCGGGTCTGCACATCGGGCTGGTTGCGGGTATGGTTTTTGCACTTGTGCGGCTGGTATTGGTCATGATCCCTTACTGCGCCATTTATTGGCCGACCAAAAAAATCAGTGCGATTGTCGCATTTGCAGCCATTTTATTTTACGGTTGGCTTGTCGGCAGCCCCGTATCGGCGGATCGTGCAATTATCATGACGGGTGTCGTTCTTTTTGCAATCCTGATCGACCGAATTGCAATATCGTTAAGGCTTGCAGCATTTGCAGCCGCACTTATCCTGTTATGGGCACCGGAATCCCTAATGATGCCGGGTTTTCAGATGTCTTTTGCAGCAGTCGTCTGCCTGATCGCATTTTACGAGGTTTGGCAATACAAATTGTCCCGCCACTATTACGGGCGCGGCATACCTTTGCGCATTACTGGATATGCGACAGCAACGTTTGTCACAACCTTGATAGCAACACTGGCAACAGCGCCGTTTGCCCTGTTTCACTTTCAGCGTGTGGCGCTTTTGCCCGGCCTTTTGGCGAATCTGGTAGCTGTTCCAATGACGGCCTTTCTAATTATGCCACTAGGGTTGTTATCGGTGCTGCTGATGCCAATGGGGTGGGAGCCATCGGTCATTTCATTGAATGCGCAATTCATAGATCAGATTCTCAGGCTTGCGGAAACGGCGGCAAATTCGGATCACAGCGTTTTGGTTTGGCCGATATGGCCGCAGGAGGCCTTGGCGTTGATCACGCTTGGAATGTTGTGGATTGTGATCTGGCAAGGGCGGTTGAGGTTGTGGGGTATTTTGCCAATCATCCTGGCCTTTGCTGTAATTTCTTCCTATAACCCGCCTGACATAAGAATTGGCCCTGATGGAAAAATTGTTGGGATTTATGATGGTGAAGGTCTTTTGCTCTCTAATACGCGGGCGGCACGTTTCACACGCAAGGTCTGGCAGTCTGAATACGGTATGCCCGAAACGCAAGGATGGGAAGATATAGCAGAAAATACCGATGCGTTGACGTGTGATACTGAACGTTGTGTGTGGGAGGCAGGTGGCAATCTATTCGGCTTTCCTAAAAACCAGGTGGCCGCTTATTATGACTGCCAAAATGCTGACGTTGTAATTGCACCATTATTTTACGAGATGCCTTCCGATTGTTATAAACGCCCCCACATCTTGCGCGGGGAAATCAAACGGGGTGGTGCCCATGCCATCTATATTGATGAAGCGGGGTTTCAGGTGGTTTCATCGCGTGACCGGCGTGGTGTGCGGCCCTGGACGCAGTATGAAAATTGAAATGGGAAGCACGCCATTAAAAGATTTTATGTATGAAAAAGCCCGCCAAAAGGCGGGCCATTTCTGTTCCAAAGTCTTTCACTTAATATTGTCGGTATAGGGTTTTCAGCTTGCCCTGAATTTGAACGCGATTGGGATTCAGCATAATTGGCTGATATGCGTCATTTTCAGGCTGAAGAATAATCTTGCCGATTTCACGGCGTAGACGTTTTAAGGTGGCTTCTTCATCATCAACCAAGGCAACAATAATGTCACCGTCGTTGGCTGTGGAACAACGCTCAATCAAAACGATATCACCATCCATAATGCCGGCATTAACCATAGAGTCCCCTTCTATTTCGAGGGCATAGGTTTCACCTGCACCTAAAAAACCCATGGGTACATCAACGCAATCCTGTTCGTTTGCAATCGCGGCGATCGGTGTTCCGGCCGCAATCTTTCCATAGAGAGGGACCGAGACCAGATCGTCATTTGCAGGACGGTCCGCGTGATTTGCCGCGGGTGCCGAAGGCGGGCTGAGGTCATCCGGGCGACGCAAGATTTCAATAGAACGTGCGCGGTTTTCGTGGCGCTTGATAAAACCGCGTTCTTCCAAACCGCTAATCAGGCGATGAATACCGGATTTTGATTTCAGCTCCATCGCGGACTTCATTTCATCAAAAGTTGGTGCGATGCGGTGTTCGCCCATATATTTATCAAGAAAAACCAAAAGGTTAAGTTGTTGTTTTGTCAGCATGTCATTCTCCCCGTTGTATGCATGGACACGATTTGTTCTATTTTAGTTCTTGATTTGGATTTTTGTCAAGCGTTTAAAATTGTCTGTGTGGCATTGTACAGGTCGTCTTGCTTCATCAGGGCGGTTCCGATCAGGAAACAATGTGTGCCGTGCTTGCGAATATAGCGGATATCGTTTGTCGTTTGTATTCCGCTTTCGCAGACGCTAAGGATTCCCGGGGGCAGGTCGCGCGTCAGTTTGACGGTTGTTTCAATATTAATATCCATTGTTTTTAGATTTCGGTTGTTCACGCCCAAAAGGTCGAATGGCATGCCGCTGTTTAATGCACGGTCGCGTTCTTCGTGATTATGGACCTCAACCAAAATATCAAGATCATATTCTCTGGCCGTTTGCGCAAGCTCCATCGCCTGATTTTCAGACAGGGCCGCCATAATCAAAAGTATGCAGTCGGCCCCAAGGTTGCGGGCTTCAACGACCTGATAGGGATCAATTGTAAAATCTTTACGGAGGAGGGGAAGGGTAACCGTGCCTCTGATATTTTCAAGGTCCTGTGGGCTGCCTTGAAACCAATTTGGCTCCGTCAAAACCGAAAGGCAGGTGGCCCCGGCCATTTCATAGGTTTTTGCGCAGGCCACGGGATCAAAATCCTTGCGTATTTCTCCTTGGCTTGGGGATGCGCGCTTAACCTCGGCTATCAAACCGATCTGATCATTATTGACCTTCTCAGATAGGGCCTGGGCAAAGCCACGCGGCGATGGCATGGCTTTAATATCAGCTTGTAAGGCGCTTATCGGTTTTTCGCGTTTTGCAACCTGAACGTCAAGGCGGCGCTGATCGCATATTTCTTTTAAAACATCAGCCACGGTAGGCCTCAACCAATGCGTTTAATTTGTTTAGAGCTTTGCCCTGATCCAAAGCATCTTGCGCCATTTTAATCCCCTGTTCCAAATCCTCGGCGTGGTCAGCAACGATGAGCGCCGCCGCCGCATTCAAGCAGACAATATCCCGATAGGCCGACGGCTCACCATTTAAAACGCCCATTAATGCCTTGGCATTATAAACCGCATCATCACCGGTCAGCTGTGACGCATCATCACATTTCAATCCGTAGTCGGCGGGGTCGATTTCGAACGTAAGGATTTTACCGTGTTCCAGCGCAACAACACCGGTCTTGGCCACGGTTGAGATTTCATCAAGGCCATCGTGCCCCCAGACAACCCAGGCTTTTTCTGTGCCCAGATGGTCCAAAACCTCGGCCATAGGCCGTGCACGCGCGGCATCATAAACGCCAATCAGCTGACGCTTTGCGCCTGCCGGATTAAGGAGGGGGCCCAGCAAGTTAAAAATAGTGCGCGCCTTAATTTCACGGCGGACAGGCATAACATGGGCGATTGCCGGGTTGTAAAGCGGCGCCATAAGAAAGCAAATATTCAAATCATTCATAGAATTTTGAACGGTTTTTTGATCTGCCTCAAGGTTCAAGCCCAAAGCTTCCAAAACATCAGCGGCACCGGACTTGGACGAAGATGCACGGTTGCCATGTTTTGCAACAGGAACGCCGCATGCCGCCAGCACGAATGCGACGGCTGTTGAGATATTGACAGTGTGGGCATGGTCACCGCCCGTACCACAACAATCAACCACATTGTCAGGTGCTGATATGCGTACTGATTTTTCACGCAAGGAACGGACAGCGCCCTCAATTTCATGCTGGGTTTCACCGCGTGCAGCCATTGCGGCCAGGGCGGCAGCCGTTTCTGCCGCGCTTGATTGCCCGGTTAATAACAGGTCGAACATGCCTTCAGCCTCTTCAACGCTTAGTGTTTTGCCTTGAAGAAGGGCCTGTAAATAGCTTTTCATGTTGTTTGCCTTTGCACGATATTGATAAAGTTTTGCAACAAGGGTTTGCCATCCGTGGCACCTATGCTTTCGGGATGAAACTGTACACCATATATCGGATGTTTTTTGTGTTGGAGCGCCATGATCAATTCATCGTCGCTGTAGGCATTAATGTGCAAACAATCCGGGCATGTTTCTTTGTCTACAATCAATGAATGATAGCGTGTAAAACGCGACGGCTGGGCGAGGTTTTCGAAAACTCCCTGACCATCATGTTCAAGTTCAAAGATTTCCCCGTGAACCGGATGTGGTGCACGGATAACATCGCCTCCAAATGCTGCGCCAATAGCCTGATGGCCAAGGCATACCCCCAGAAGAGGTATGTTTTGT
>CAXGXG010000131.1:0-5434 GCA_964013525.1 uncultured Alphaproteobacteria bacterium
CGCAGCTGAAAAGAAAACAGCCAAAAAGACAACTAAGCGTAAAAAGACAACCAAGCGCAAAACAACGGCTAAGAAAACGGCCGCTGCAAAAACGGCTGCGGCCGGTACAGCAACAGCTGCAACAGCTGATGCGAAGCCTGCGAAAAAAACAACAGCCAAGAAGAAAACAGCTGCTAAGAAAGCAACCCCGAAAAAGACGGGCGCTGCCAAGAAAACAACAGCTGCGAAAAAATCTACAGGCGCAAAAAAGACAACGGCCAAGAAGAAAACAGCCGCTAAGAAAAAGACAACGAAAAAGTCTACATCTTAACGGTTCAGCCAAAGTCTTAAAGCTTCAAAAAGGTCGGAATTTTTCCGGCCTTTTTTTTCGACCTTAAATCCCCAGGGTCTTTTTCACAAAGGGAAGTGTAATATCACGCTTTTCAGATAAGGATGCGGCATCCAGTTTTTCAACCGCTTCTATCACTTCGGCACAACTTCGCCCCAAACGCATAATTGTAAACGAAACCACATCCGGCTGTACATTTAACTGCCGATCATGCAAAAGTTTTGCAAACAACCCAAACAGCAACCCCTCGTCCGGCGGCTGAATAACAGCGGCAGGAAGTGCCAAAATACGTGATTCAAGGTCCTTAACTGCAAAATTCCATTGCGCAGGTGGTTTATTGGCTGTTAGCAAAAGGCGCGATTGCGAAGTTTTTACGACATTTAAAAGATGAAAGAGGTTTTTTTCCGCAACGGATTCACCGACCAACGTATCAATATTATCAATGGCGATATTTAATGGCAATTGTGTGACGGGCACGGTCCAGGCTTCAGCCATCAACTCCGCCTGCGAAAGTGCGCGTGCATCGGCCAGCCCCTGCCAGACATGCATCAAATGCGTTTTGCCTGACCCTGACGGCCCTGTAATCAGCGCCGCATGACTGCGCCAGGATTCATAGCCTTCCACCAAGGCAAATGCCTGTGCATTGCCATCAGAAACCAAGAAATCCTCGCGATTGTAGGCAGGTTGCCGGTTTAAATCAAAGGTCAGCTGTTGTTTCATACCATAACTATTTTTTTATTTTACGACGGCCTTTATAAATATCTGTTTGCTCGTAATGACGCAGGGCATAACGCACCAAGACGCCAATGACAGCAGCAATGGGAACGGCAATCAAAACGCCGGTAAACCCGAACAGGCTGCCGCCCGCCATCAACGCAAATAAAATCCAGACCGGGTGCAGGTTCACGTTATCGCCAACAAATTTCGGCGACAATATATTGCCCTCTAAAAATTGTCCGACGGCAAAAATAATGGCCACAATAACAACTGGCATTAATGCCCCAAACTGCAGCAGCGCCAGTCCCAAACATAAAATCCCGCCAAAAATGGCCCCCACATAAGGTATAAAAGACACGATTCCAATGAACAGCCCAATTAACAATCCGAATTCCAGCCCTACAGCAGACAACCCAATTGCATAAAACAGCCCTAATAATAGACACACGATCGCCTGTCCGCGCAGAAAACCGGAAAGTGCCTGATCAATATCGTGAAGGATAGAGTGGATCAGGTCTTTGTTGCGCGCAGGCAAAAAGCTGCTGATTTTGGCTGTCATTTTGTCCCAGTCGCGCAAAAGGTAGAAAGCCACAACGGGTGTAATCACCAGCAACGAAATCAGTGAGAATATCGCCTGACCACCCGTCCATACACCCTTGAGTGCCTCGGTCAGCCATGCAAGAGCCCGTTCACCGTATCTACTCCCCAGCTCCTGCGTACTGATAGAATCAATATTCATATAAGGCTGGAGATAACTATTGGCGAAATTTTGCAGCTCTGTTTTTGCTGTAGCCAGATACGTTGGCAGCATTTCGGCCATCCGTACAAACTGGGCCTCTAAAACAGGAAACAGTAACGCCAGAATAAGAATTAAAGTGGTGAAAAAACCGGTCAACACCAGTAGTGCCGCAAGCCCGCGCGGGATCTTGACCGCCTCCAGCTTGTCCGTGACAGGATCCAGCAGATATCCAAAAATTAACCCCAATATAAATGGCATCAGGATGTCGTTAAACAACCAGATGAAGCCAATCGTAAAGGCAAAGACAAACAACCAAAAAGCTATCTGTTTACGGGTTGTCATAGGTATTGTCCCAGTTCTTATTGTTATAATTCTCCTGCGGACGATAGCGATACTCATAAGATCCGCCCGCATTGTTACCGCTTAGGCTGGGCTGGTTCGGCAAACGCTGCTGTGGTGGAATAACAACAGGCTGTTGCGGCTGAATTTGCGGTTCTGCCACAGGTTGAGTGATCGTTGTGGTTGTTTCGACGGTGCGGGTCGTATCATAAACAACGCCACTGTTTTGATCATCATCCCCATAATAAGCCTGACTGCGTGAGGGAGAAAGATATGGATTATAGTCTCCCTGATAAGATGCGCCTGTGGCTTCACGAACTTCGTAAACTGCTGGTGTCATATCAACACCGTATCCTCCGGCAGGCTCAACAAGGGTCATTGCATACCCTATGCGTGACAGCGCACGCGATAAGCCGTCTGTGTCAACTGCCAATATTGCTTCTACACTTGCAAAATCGCGTTTCAAACCTTGAACGGTCATCGTTTGCACTTCGGGCAGGGCACGAATTTTACGTTGCGTTTCAATCCAGTCGCGCATGCTGTCAAAATAAATGCGTAAACCCGCACGGTTGTCTTGCACAACGCTTGAAAACTTTTGGCGGCTCTTCCAGTCCTCATCAATGTATTTTTTAACCTCATCAACCGCGCCTGATAACAAGATATCCATGTCGGTGCTGTCCATAAGGTCAACACGTAATGTCTTTAACGCTGTTAAATCTGTGCCGATATAGGAATAAATCGTAACCTGAACGCCTTGGTCCTTGATCGCCGCGACAGGTATCAGCACATCTTCGGCATTATATTTTTCAAGCAGATAGCGAATTTCTTCCTTACCCGATGTCAGAATCATCGTTTCATCCACAAGCGCCATATCATTCGTATCCCCTAGAGGGATGGTCAGAGGGACAAGTCCCGTTCGGGAAGAAGACGCCTTCCAAGCCTGAAGCCAACGGTTGTCCTCAGACCAAAGGGTAGATCGTCCGCCCATGTTCAAATACGGCAAGATAAGGAGATTATCCTTGTTTTCCTGCGCGAGTTGAACCGTGCCATAGCTGGAGAGCTTGCGTTTAACCGCTCCCTCGTTAAAGCGCACGGTCATGCGAGCCTGATAACGCGTGCTCGAGAATTTTTCATGGTTGATTTCAAAGTCATTAATTAGGCTCGAAATTTCCAGATCCGACATTTCACTGATTTTCTCATCCGGTGCATCAATCAGCAGTCTGTTCGCCAATTTCACAAAGGCTTCACGTTGCCCTTCAACGATTGCCAGATCCTTGGCCTCGACAGCATTGCTTGCAGATTTATCCAAGGGTACATCCTCCACCACATATGCTGCGGTTTGTGCCTGCGCGGACACATTGGGAAGAAGTATTAGCGTAAACGCCATGAGAATTATGAAAGCTATTTTACCGGAAGTGTACATTTTTGCTGCCTTTCTTGACCGCTCACTTGCTTTTACGAGAGATTTGCTTTTTCTTAAAGAAAATAATCTAGTATCATCGTACAATATTTCTCGGATAAAAAACATTGGAGATCCCTATGAAAAAGCACAATATTTTAAAAGAATCCCAAAAAGGGTGGGATAGCTTTACCAAATTTTTAAAATGGTCCACTGTGGCCTGTGCGGTTGTCATCGCTTTTGTTATGGTTGTCTTCTATTAATTATACTTACAAAACGGGGAAAGCCCCTTGAACCACCTATTAAATTATAACCAAACCCATGCCGTAAAAACGTTTGTTTTTGTGGTGCTTGGCTTGGTTTTATGGGCGGGACCATTGTGGGCACAGGCCCCGGCAAATTCTCCGGCGGCGCCTTTGACCCTGTCGGCAGGGGAAAACAGCTATGGCCTTGGGCGTTCTTTGCGTTCGTTTTCTAACGTCGCAGAAAGCGTTAAGTTTCCAGAGATTGTAAGCCGATACCGTAGCCAACAAGGCAAGCCGTTGACAGCACAAGATAATCTCTTGCGTTTGCCAGCAAGCGAAAATGTGCATTGGGTTGTGTTTTCCGTTTTTAACCGCGATCGTTTTAATCCAGAATGGTATTTGGACCTTGGTGATCTTTTCAACGGAACATTGGGACATGCCAACACCGTCCGTATTTATGAGAGTTCGTCCCCCCAATCGGCATTGGTTTTGGGTGGACGCAAGCAGTTGAACAAAATTCAACCCTCAGGATTAAGGAAAAACCTGGTTCCTTTGAGGGCACCTGTCGGCGAATTGAAAATTTTTGCACTTCAAATTCATGTTACATCCGGGGAAATGTTACGCTTTGAACCGCGCCTATTGAATGCGCAAGGATTGGAACAGGCGCTCGACAACCACGCAGCTCATGACTGGACATTGATCTTGGGTGCATTGTTTTTGGTCGGCCTGTGCCTGATGGGCGGATTTGCCACCGGACGCCAGCTGATCTATCTATTGCTACCTTATATCGGATTGCATACCGCGTTGATCTTAGCGCGCGATGAAATTTTATCTTTCGGAAACAATACAAGCGTATTTTATTACCCCGCGCTTGCATATGGCGTTTTAACTTTGTTTATTGTCATCAGCGCACTGGTCGGATTGGGACGTGGACACCGTCCGTTGAAATTCGGCGTTTCTGTTATGGCACTGCTTGCAACCGCGTTTGGAATTTTACTGTCCCAAATGCAGTCCATCAGCAGCTTCATAGAAACGGTTGCGGTTTTCTGGTTGCCCTATATCTGGCTGGCCGGCGCTTTGGTGATGAGCGGGTATGTTTATTTACAAAGTGAAGAGCAGAATAAAACCCCAGCCATCTGGCTGATTGCCTCGGCTATCCTTTTGTTCTTTGCCCATTTAGCAGCCACATGGTTTGTCGATAGCTTTGCATATGCGCCGCACGCTTATGCGCTTGGCATCTTTGTACATATCCTCTTTCTGATCCAATTCAGCTACATGCGCTTGTCCTTCATTGCCAAACGCGAAAAAGAAGAAATGGATGCCGTCCAACAGCGCGAGTTAAGACAGCAAAAATTAAAAGAACAGCAAAAAACAGCTGATCAGGAAAAACTGGTTACTATCCTTCAGCGTGAACGTGAATTGCTGGCCGAGTTGAAAGAGCGTGAAGCCGAACGCGCCGAAGCCATGCGCCACGCCAAAAATGTTGCAGACGAAGCCAACCGTGCCAAATCGGCATTTCTGGCGGTCATCAGTCATGAAATTCGCACACCCATGACGGGCATTATGGGTATGGTCCGCCTACTGCTGGACAGCACATTAGATAAAGAACAAAAGGAATACGCACAAACCATTCAGTATTCTGGAGATGCGCTTCTGGCTTTGCTTAA
>CAXGXG010000132.1:0-5411 GCA_964013525.1 uncultured Alphaproteobacteria bacterium
AAATTCAACCAGAATGCGTGCAGAACAATCCACATTGGCACCCAAGTCCAACATTACGACGCCTTTATTACGCTTTAGCGTTGGCATGACAGAGGCGATTGCCGGACGGGTGATTCCCGGTAGCGTCTTTAAAACAAATTTGGAAATGGCCATCAGCGCGCCAGTGTTTCCGGCAGATACGATTGCGTCTGCCTCTTTATCAGCAACAGCGTTAATCGCATAGCGCATAGACGATTTTCGCCCCTTGCGCAGCGCTACAGAAGGTTTCATATCCGCCGGAATAACATCATCCGCGTGGCGAATCTCTGAAACATTTTTTAGGATTTTGTGCTTAGCAAGCAGCGGCTTGATACGGGCCTGATCGCCAAAAAAGATAAAACGGATATTCTTGCGTTTGCGCGCAACCTTGGCAGCCCCGTCGATTACAATATCAGGGGCGTCATCGCCACCCATTGCATCCAAAGCCAATGTGATTACATCTGACAAAACGAAGCCTGTCTTTTTGTTTTCAAAAAAATAAGGCAGCCTAAAGCGTTAGACTGCCTGATGCTGATGCTCTACAGATCAGTCTTTGATATCAATGATCTGCTTGCCACGATACATGCCTGTTTTCAGGTCAACGTGGTGCGGGCGTACATATTCGCCTGTGTTTTTGTCCTCAACATATGTCGGGTTGCTCAGCGCGTGATGTGAACGTCGCATGTTGCGTTTCGATTTGGAGGTTTTCTTCTTTGGAACTGCCATTTTAACACCTTCTTGTTCTTAAGGGCGGCGAACCGCCTTTTCAAATAATCTGCTATACATAACCTAATCGGCATGCAAATTCAAGTCGTTTTAACGCTTTTCCCGCAACCGTGCAAGGGTTTTCTTTACCTTTCGTCTTTCTTCAGGGTCTTTAAAACCTCAAACGGGCGGTGGGTATCCGGTTTTGGTGCATCCTGATCATCGGATTTATCGTCCGTCAGATCATGGTGCTCCCCCTCTTTTCTAGGATAGGGGTCCAATTCAAGCGCGGCAAACTGGGCCATCACCTCGCCCAGGTTGATCTGCCCGTTTTCAACATATTCAGGCGATTCCCGCTCATTCTTGAACTCAATTTCAGCCGCCACCATTTTAGGTGGCTTGATATCTGTATAGAAGGCTTGAAAATCAGCTTCAATATGGTCTTTTACAGGTTCAAGTGTGACGATACACTCCTGCGTAACGTCCGCGCTGAGATGCCCATCAATACGGATAATGCGCCCGCCCATGGTTTTATGGATCGTCATATCGGACGTCAAACTCTCAATAGACAGGATCTCAAAACGTTTTGCCAAAGCCTGCAATTCATCGGGCTTAGCCGTAATAGACTTCTCAACAGGCTGCTTTTCAGAAACGTCTCCCATGTTAAAGGGGCGCAAAATTTCCGGTTCAATGTTGTCATTCTGTGTCATGTTTCAGCTTGCCTTTTTCGTTTCGTAATATTCAAACGGTGTGACATGTCCACGGCCCTTTAAATGTTTGATGCCGGCGCAAATCGAATAGACATCATCCATGGCATTGTGTTCGTGAATCTCCAACGGCACATTAAAGTGTTTTGCCAATGCGCCGGAATTGACCTTGGCCGTATCCACACCGTGTTCTTGAAAATAGCTGTGAAGCGATGTGAAATCAAGGGCCTGCACCAATCCCTGACATTCCAGAAGTTCGCAGTTTTCTGCAATGACCTTGCCGTCCCAACCATAGCAATAGACCTGATCACCGTCCGCAAATCCGATAAAGTCTTTATAGACTGTTTCAAAATCACGCCCGTTTTCAGCGACATCTTCACGTGTAATTCCTGTAAGCTCAACAAAAAAGTCGGAGAGTTCCGGGTTGTGTTTCGGCTGAACCAGCTTGTCGAACTTTTCAATAATCTTGAGCGTTTCCGTATCAATTTTCACCGCCCCGAACTGAACGATTTCGCGGTGCTGCCAATCTTCGCCCCAGTTGGTAGCCATCGCCCCTTCCCATGTGGTAAATTCGGTATCTAGAATTACGGCTGTTTTTGGCATGGTCTTTCCTTTGATATAAATTTGATATAAGTTAAATAAAATTTTTCCACAAACACAAGGTTTATCATGACAATAAAAAAATCAGCTCTTCTTCTTGGTGCGACAGCAATGGTAATCGGTACGCTTGGCTGTACACCGACAGTCAATACGCGCGGAAATCTGATTCCGGATAGTAAACTGCAAAAGGTTCAGCCCAATATATCGACACAATATGATGTAACAAACCTGTTTGGCCCGCCGACAATTGAAACCCCATTTGATGATGGCACAGGCACAACGTGGTATTACGCCGGCCATACATCTGAACGCCTGGGCGTTTTTAAACACGAAATTACGGAGCGCAAGCTGGTACAGGTTGATTTCGATCAGAATGGCGTCATGACAGGTATGCGCACCCTGGACCCTGCATTGGCCAAGGATATTGATATGATTAATCGTGAAACACCGACAGCCGGTCGAGAATATACGATCCTTCAACAATTCGTGGGCAACATCGGGCGTTTCAATGGCGTCGGCCAAACAAAAAGACAACCCGGTAATAACTAAGAATTTTTAATCAAAAGAAAAACCCCGCTGAAACCAGCGGGGTTTTTTTGATCCTTGATAGGTTTCCCTATCAGTTTAGACCGGCTACGATCGCAACCAACAGAATGGCAACGATGTTTACAATCTTGATCAGCGGGTTGACCGCAGGACCGGCTGTATCTTTATAGGGGTCACCAACGGTGTCACCTGTTACAGCAGCCTTGTGCGCTTCAGAGTTCTTACCTCCAAAGTGGCCTTCCTCGATGTATTTTTTAGCATTGTCCCATGCACCACCACCGGATGTCATGGAGATCGCAACGAATAAACCCGTTACAATCGTACCAACCAGCATCGCACCCAGTGCCTGGAATGCAGCAACCAGTTGTAGCGATACATCATCAACAACCCAGAATACGATACCGAACAACGCCACAGGCGCCAGAACAGGCAACAGGGATGGAACAATCATCTCTTTGATCGCAGCTTTGGTCAGCAGGTCAACAGCTTTGCCGTATTCCGGTTTGCCTTTGCCTGTCATGATGCCTTTGATCTCTTTGAACTGGCGGCGCACTTCAACTACGATTGATGCGGCAGCACGTCCAACAGCTGTCATGCACATTGCACTAAAGAGGTACGGCAGCAAACCACCCACGAACAAACCGATGATAACAAACGGCTCATTCAGTGGGAATTCCACGGTAATTTCCGGGAAATAATATGCCAGTTCCTCTGTAAATGCAGCAAACAACACAAGGGCAGCCAAACCGGCTGAACCGATTGCATACCCTTTTGTGACAGCTTTGGTCGTATTTCCAACAGCATCCAAGGCGTCTGTCGTCACACGTACTTTTTGCGGCATTTTGGACATTTCAGCGATACCGCCGGCATTATCCGTGACAGGACCGTAAGCATCCAGTGCTACAACCATACCGGCCAATGCCAACATTGTTGTCGCGGCAATTGCGATACCAAACAAGCCGGCAAAATCGAATGCAAAGTAGATACCCGCACAGATAACCAGAACCGGCAAAGCTGTCGCTTCCATAGAAACGGCCAGACCTTGGATCACATTTGTACCGTGGCCAGTTTCAGAAGCACGTGCCACTTCGCGAACGGGACGGTATTCAGTGGATGTATAATATTCAGTAATCCAGATCAGCATTGCTGTGACCATCAAACCGACAATTGTACACCAGAACAGATCCATACCCAGGATAGACATGCCGTTGATGTAATCAATATTGCTGTCCAAACCGATTTGGGATTTGATAACCCAATAGATCAAGCCCGCAGAGATCAGCGCGCTCATCACGAAACCTTTATACAAAGCACCCATGATGCTTTTCTTTTTGCCCAGACGGACAAAGAAAGTACCTATGATTGAGCCGATAATACATACAGCACCGATCATCAACGGCAGGTTCATCATGACATCCAGTGCTTCCCCGGCGAACAGACCGGCAGCAATCAACATGGTTGCAACGATTGTAACCGCGTAGGTTTCAAACAAGTCAGCTGCCATACCTGCACAGTCACCAACGTTGTCACCAACGTTATCAGCTATACAAGCAGGATTGCGCGGATCGTCTTCAGCCATGTTGGCTTCAACTTTACCGACCAGGTCGGCACCTACGTCCGCACCTTTGGTAAAGATACCGCCGCCCAAACGGGCAAAGATCGAAATCAATGACGCACCAAAGCCCAAGGCAACAAGAGCCTCAAGAATTTCGCGCGTTTCATATCCGCGTGCATCCAGACCGTAATAGTACATCGCCACGCCCAAAAGACCGAGGCCGACAACCAACAAACCTGTTACAGCGCCGGATTGAAAGGCCACATTCAACGCAGGCTGAAGGCCCTGACGCGCCGCCTGTGCTGTGCGTACGTTTGCACGTACTGACACGTTCATTCCGATATAACCGGCCAGACCAGAGAGAACCGCACCGATAACAAAACCGATCGCAACCTCAATATTCATTAGCCAGCCCAATAGAATCGCAACAACAATTCCCACCATACCGATGGTCTTGTATTGACGGTTCAGGTACGCCTGTGCGCCCTCCTGAATCGCCGATGCGATCGCTTTCATTTTCTTATTGCCTTCCTTGGCGCGCATGACTTTCATTCCGACCAACCAGCCGTAAATCAAAGCCAAAACACCACATCCGACTACCCAGATTTCTGTTTGCATTTTGCTTTCCTTAAAAGTTAACCCAGTCAAACATTTAACAGAAAATAAATAACAGAAACCTCTGATAAGTCCAAATAAAAAAATGATTTCAAGGGGTTGATTCAATCCCCCCTTTTATATTCGGGGGTTGGGAAAGATTTAACGCTTACGGAAAAGGCTAGAGAGTTTTGATTCCGGACGTTTATGAAAGTCAAAGGCAAGCTGATTTGCAGCTTCATCGCCGCTCATCTCATTCAGGATATCAAGCAGAGGTTGGCGTTGATCACGCGGACGTTCCAAATTTTCAAGGTAGCGGGTTTCGAAATCCGAATATTTGATTGATAGGTATGGGTTGTTTGCATCCATTAACGCCTTTTCCTGACGCTTTTGAATGGTAAAATGTACGGCCTGATCTCCGCGTAGCGTTATGCGTTGGTAATTCAGCCAGTCCAACGCGGCCTGAAAACCCGGGTAGGCTTGAAAGGTTTTAATCTTGGCTGCATTCAAATTAAAGCCTGAACTCAAACTATTTCCCGATGGAAGAATACCAAAGATGCTGACGTCACGTTTTTCTGCAATTTTTTCGCCGGGATATTTTGAAAACTGACGCATATGATCGACAAAGATGCTCATATATTGATCCAGATCCTATAGAAGGAATATACAGATTTAACTGCCAAATA
>CAXGXG010000133.1:0-5381 GCA_964013525.1 uncultured Alphaproteobacteria bacterium
TTCCACTGGATGTCAGCGTTGGCATCTCACCCAATAAACGCCCGGCCAAAGACGGCGAATTTGGTGATTATTACCTGTCCGCGCGTTATATGGGTAATGATACCTGGGCCGTAGCAGAACAGTATATTGAGCCGGAAGAAATGGGCACTGTGTTTTTCGAGGTTGAAAACCATGGACAAATGACCACTCAGGATATGATGGACAAATTTGATGCCGAAGTGGCCGATTTCCCACAGCAAAACTATAGCACCTATAACGAAAAACCGTTTACCGCCGTGCGCGATCAATTAAAAGCGCATGCCGCCCAAAACCAATCGCAAAAACAACCGGCGCCGACACAAAATGCCAAGAGCATAAGCCGGACCGCATAATCGTCCGGCTTCAATCGGTATCAAAACGTATTAGGGTGCGACAGATGAATTTTACCAAAAAATTATCGCGGATGTTCGGACGCAACAGCGCCAAGGAGCCCAAAACGTACCAACCCTATGTCACGCCTGTTGCCACACACATTACCAGGATCAAGGCATC
The DNA here is from genome assembly GCA_964013525.1 of uncultured Alphaproteobacteria bacterium. Taxonomy (GTDB): domain Bacteria; phylum Pseudomonadota; class Alphaproteobacteria; order Micavibrionales; family CSBR16-224; genus CATLPD01. The sequence continues at coordinate 532 of CAXGXG010000133.1, forward strand.
CATCACCTCCGCCAGCTGGCGGGACGAATATGCCCCACCCGAATTGCAAAACGCCCGCAAGGATGCGGTCCTGACCGGTTTTCAAAAAGATGCGATGCATTTGTTGGTTCGCCCGTTGGAACAAAAACTGGCCGAGGCCAAACGCAATTTCGAAGATTTCACAAACGCCGATCTGGCCGATGCCATGGCTGCGGTTTACCACAAACAACCCAACGAAAGTTTCGGGTTTTTTATCCGCACAACCATCCGCGAATATCTGACAACCAATTTGCCGGATCAGGCGACAAAGCTTGACCGTGGAAACACCCGCCCACAAGGACCCGCGCCCAAGCGTTAACGCTGGGCTGGTACCGCTCACAAACATGGTTGTAAAATCCCTATGCATAAATTTTCCAAGAAATTCCGCCTTTACGGCAAGCCCATAATTTTGATCATATTGGCGGCCGTCTTGGGGCTGGCGTGGTATTGGTATTATCCTGCCGGATCGTGGCGTTATGAAGTGACCATTACGGTTGATACGCCCGAAGGTGTCAAAACAGGCTCCGCCATTCATGAAATTTCAAATAGCAAGGGCCTGTTCGGTTTCCCGGATGCTGGGAACCCAGCCGATATTAAGGGTGAAGCTGTTGTTGTGGATTTGGGCGAGCGGGGTGTATTGTTCGGCCTGATCTCTCAGGGCTTAACGCGCACATTTTACCAGATGTTCCCCGTTCCCATGGGGCATGGCGGCTCAACACGTGAAGGAATCCGCTATTACCGTAACATCGAAACAGGCCTAGTGCATGACACAAATTGCCGAGATCAAAAACCCGGTTGCATGTAAATGGTCACTTTCGAAGATTTGAACGACCCGACAAGTGTGAAATCGGTTGATCCAAGAGACCTGAGTGCAACTTTTGGCGATGGAGTAAGGTTGCAGGACATTAGTTATATAACAACGGATGAGCCTATTGAATGGAGAGTTCGTCAATATTTGCCGTGGATAGATCATTATTACAATAAACTTTTTGATGGGGATACAGTCCACAGAAGTGACGCGGAAAATAGATTAGCAAACAGTTTGGGTGCTGGTCGTTTTACGACTAAGCGGAATAACTAGAATAAAGACTTACTTAAAGCAGACTTTTTAATTATGCATGTAACAATGGTTATTATGCGATTATAAAGAGAACTCAGGCGTATGCGCTTGGGCTAATGTTTTATTAGATGGGAATTATCAAAGACATGAGTTTTGAAATTTTTCTGGCAACGGCGCCCGGCTTGGAAACGGCCTTGTATAACGAGGTGCGCAGCAAGGGGTTCAAACGGGCCCGACCTGTCAACGGCGGTGTCACCGCCCAGGGCGACTGGCCGGATGTCTGGCGGGCGAACCTGTGGATCCGCGGGGCGTCACGCGTTTTGGCACGGGTCGGATCCTTTCGTGCGCTGAACCTGTCACAGCTGGAACACAATGTGTGTCAAATCGATTGGCGCGGTCTGATCCATCCTGATATCCCGTTTCGGGTTCAGGCAACCTGTGCAAAATCGCGCATTTATCATTCGGGTGCTGCCGCCGAACGCATCGAAAACGGCATTGCACAAACCCTGGGCACCCCCGCGGCGGAGGCGGCAGACATCACCATCATGGCCCGCATCTTTCGCGATGTCTGCACCCTCAGCATTGATACATCCGGCGACCTGCTGCACAAACGGGGGTTCAAGGAACGGGTGAACAAAGCACCCATGCGTGAAAATATGGCCGCCCTTTTTCTGCAGGAATGTGGCTATACAGGTGCGGAGCCCTTTTACGACCCGATGTGCGGATCGGGAACATTTGTGATTGAGGCGGCTGAGATTGCGGCTCGCCTGAACCCCGGGCGGGAACGCCATTTCGCATTTCAAGACCTTGCGACATATGACGCGCAGGCTTGGGAGAAAATGAAAAACGTCGCGCGCCAGCCGCACGCAAATATTCACAGTTATGGCACGGACAGGGATGACGGCGCGATTGAGATGTGCGGCGAGAATGCCGCCCGCGCAGGGGTTAATGAATTTACACATTTTAAACAGGAAAACATCAGCGATATTGCGCCACCAACCACAGAACCCGGGTTGATCCTGACGAACCCGCCCTATGGCGCGCGCATCGGGGATCAAAAAACGCTCCTCCCTCTCTATCAATCATTGGGGCAAGTTTTGAAAACCCGTTTCCAAGGGTGGCGGTTGGGTATGGTGGCAACGGATGCTTCGCTCGTCAAATCGACGGGATTAACATTCATATCTGAAATCGACCCGATACAGCATGGCGGTTTGCGCATTCGCCTGTTCCAAACCGGTCCGGTTTGATCCCACCGCGTTTAAATGATGTGGGTCTTATCTCCTTGATTTGCAGTGTGATCAATGGTCTTTTTAATGGGGGTAGAGTTATTTTAAATGGGGGAACATGTCTGTTCGTAAATCAAAATTCCTTGTTTTTTGCTTTTGCATAGGTTTCCTTCTGTTGTCAGCGACGGGCTGTGATGGAAAAGCCTGCAGGTTAGTCTGAGAACTAATCATGAAGTGTGTATACTCGAATTAAACAATATTAACTCCGTTTCATGGAGGTGGACGTGAACCAGTTACAAGTTTTTATAATCTTAAATATATTACCTATCTTATTTCTAGTAGGCATAATTTTAGTTTTTCTAAAATCAAAAGAAAAAAAACTGTGGAAGAAAATTGGCCTGTTTTTCTGTATATTATGTATCGCTGTCATAACCTATAAAAGCTTTGAAATACATAAAGCGTTGTTTCCCTATGAGAATAAGGAAATAACTTGTCGAACAGGCGGTTTTGCGATTACTACAGGCCACTCCAAACCGGCAGGTTTTTCATTTAATGACAAATATTATACATATTCAGGAATATTTAATGTTCAATCAAAACCTCAAAGAATATTGCCATTATGTGCAAACTTAAGACAAGAAAATCAAGATAAGGAATGATATTTAAAGGGCGGTTATTCAGTACCCATTCAGCATTTAAACAAGCTACCGGAAATCGACCACAAAGTCGGCGATCTTATTCAGAGCTTTATGCGCTTGCCAAGCGATGCTGATGTGGATTAGGCAGGGGTAACGGGATGCGGACACGCGATCAACTTAAAACCATTTTAAAATTCAAATCCTATAATCTTTCCACTTTTTCCACGTTGAATTTTTTATCATAGAAAAATCTGTAATTTACATCTTGGCCTGACAAGGCTTCGGGAACCCAGATTTTGTCCGCATCCCGCATTTCAGAAATAGGAACATGGTTTTTGTCCTGCCAAAATACGTTCACCTCTTCTGCATTTTCGATCAGCGCACCTTGGAATTCATCGGAATAAAAAACATGCACTTCAAAATTCATCGTTGGAAAATCCAACAGGCCGATGTTTTTCAGGCGGGTGGCGTCAATGCCGGTTTCTTCTTTGACTTCTCTGACAGCGCCCTGTTCTGGGGTCTCGCCCGCATCCAATTTGCCGCCCGGAAAATTGTAATATCCCTGATTGACGCCTCGGTTGTGTTTGATCATCAACAGGCTGTTTTTCGTCGTATCCTCAACAATCACAAGTGTTGCGATAATTTTTTTATTAGGCTTTGTCATGTTGTCCGTTTTTTGAAAGTGGTACGCTTGGCCAAGATTACGACGCAACGGGTTTTTTATCAACTATGGGGTTGGGGACGTTGGGCAATTCTGCCTAGAATTCATCTTGATTTGTCAGGTAATCAATGATCTTTTTGATGGGAGCAATTTCATCTTAGGGGTAGGGCAAATGAATAAAAGCATTCAAAAAATATTCAAAAGTAAAAAGCTTATAGCCCTCATTTTAATTTTGGCGATATCATTGCCGATTAAATATTGGTATTTCCCCGCCGGATCGTGGCGTTATGAAGTGACGATAACGGTTGATACGCCCGAAGGTGTAAAGACAGGCTCCGCAGTTCATGAGATTTCAAATAGCAAGGGTCTATTCGGCTTCCCAGACGCAGGGAATCCTGCCGACATTGAGGGTGAAGCCGTTGTTGTTGATTTGGGTGAGCGTGGGGTGCTGTTTGCCTTGATATCACAGGGCTTAACCCGCACATTCTATCAAATATTTCCCGTTCCCATGGGGCATGGTGGCTCAACACGTGAAGGAATCCGCTATTACCGCAACATTGAAGCTGGCCTGAACACCTCTGCCCCTGTCGTATTATCAATCATAGAGATGTCGTATGACGTTTCACATACACCCGTCCATCTAATGTTAACTGCAAGGGTAAAGCCGGAAAGCTATGACGCCTTGATGCAGGGGCAGAAGGCCAATATTATCTTCGCTGACCCGCCCTATAACGTGCCCATTGACGGCCATGTCGGAAACAGCGGCAAAACACAGCACCGGGAATTTCCTATGGCGTCCGGTGAAATGACGGCTGATGAATTCACGCAGTTCCTGATCACCGTGTTTGAACGGGTCGTTGAAAACTCCACAGACGGGTCGATCCATTATCAATGCATGGACTGGCGGCATCTGAAGGAGATCTTGGCCGCCGGTAAAACAGCCGGGTATGACCTGAAAAACCTCTGCGTTTGGGTGAAAGATAACGGCGGTATGGGGTCACTGTATCGGTCACGGCATGAATTGATCTGTGTATTTAAAAACGGCACAGCACCACATATGAATAACGTGGAACTGGGCAAACACGGCCGATACCGTACAAACGTCTGGGAATATGCCGGGGTGAATAGCTTTGGCAACGGTCGTATGGACGAGTTGAAACTGCACCCAACGGTTAAGCCAGTGCCAATGATATCTGACGCGCTGAAAGATACGTCCAAACGCGGCGATATCGTATTGGATTCATTTG
>CAXGXG010000134.1:0-5347 GCA_964013525.1 uncultured Alphaproteobacteria bacterium
GTCCGGACGATTAAGCGCGGATGAAAGTTTTAACAATCTGAATTTGGTCTATGATGCCTATGGCGACGGATTGAAGGTGGAGGGTTTAAAATCCTATTGGCCGGTTTCGGTTCAGGCGGGTGTCCGTGAATGGATTGATGAACACATCCAGAGCGGCGTTATCAATACAATCATCAGTCAAGGACATCTGCAGGCGGATCTGGAAAACGACCAGATCAATTTAGAAGCCTTCAAGGCAAAGTTTGATTTTTCGGACCTGGATATCAAATATTTTCCCGACATGCTGCCCGTGACAGATCTGTCAGGGCAGGGGTTGATTACGGATGACCAAATATCTTTTCTTGTCCGCACTGGCCAAACATTAGGAGCAACGATTGAAGGCGCCCGCGTTGCAATTGCGCCCTTTAATGGTGATACAACGCTCAAAATTCTAGCGGATATTCAGGGGCCGGTTCAGGACATTCTGACTGTTTTAAAGCCGAAGCCCGTTTCAGTTTTTAGCCTGACTGATGTCCCCCTGGAGAAGCTGACAGGTGTGGCGCGGGGGCAATTTAAAATGGTCATGCCGCTGGCGACAGAGGGTTCGGCCAAGCCTGAAATCTCTGTAGAGGCAAGCGGGCAGGAGATTGCGTGGCCAAACCTTTATAAAGGGGCCGGCCTCACAAACGGTACAGCCGCGTTTTCCTATGCGCGGGACAAATTAAATGTAAAGGGGACGGGCCTGTTTAACGGCCGAAATGCATCCTATGAATACAGCTTTGATAAAACACAACCCAAACCCCTCAACCGTTTGAAGGTGACAGGTGCGGTGGACGAAAGCTTGATACCGCCTGCTGTCACCAAACAAATACGGATTTCAGGGGTTATGCCATTGGAACTGGTTCGTGATCAAGCCGGTGACATTATGCAGACACGCATAAATCTAGATGTCGGTTCGGGCACTCTTTCTATCCCATATTTAAAATACGAAAAGCCGGCTGGGGCACCAGCAGGGTTTGGCGTTATTATGCGTGACGATGGTCATGGAAACGTGAACCTCAACGAATTGGTTTACCGGGATGCTGGAACATTAAACCTTGCCGGTAAGGCAACCCTATTAAATGGAAGTATCAAAACTGCACGCTTTGATCGGTTCACATATAAAAATACAGACATTCAATTGAATGTCGAAGATACAGGTGAACATATTGATGTAACAGCCAATGGTTCGCACCTTCGCATTGCGGATTTCTGGCAAAAATCAACACACCGTCGTGAAGGTGATGATCGAAATGCGTTAACTGGCCTGCAGGTGGACCAGACACAGCCGGCTAAAATTTTTCAAAAGCCGATCCGCATTTCTGCAAATATCGGAGCGCTAACCATCAAAGAAGACTTCCCCCTACGTCAGGCCAAAGTTTATTTTATTCGTAACCCTGCAGGCGGTTGGCAACAGTTGGAACTGGATGCATTGGCCGGTGGCCAGCAGCTATATATCCGTTATACACCAGATGATACAGGACGACACAAACTTCGGTTGGAGGCGGATGATGCCGGTGAAACTTTGCGTGCTTTGGGGATTACAAATGCAATTGATGGCGGAATTCTGGTCATAGACGGACGGCCGCCTGAAAATATCTCCGATGCCAGTCTGGCAGGTCGCATCAGGTTGAGCCAGTTTACGGTCACCCGGGCACCTGTACTGGCGCGCTTGATCAACAGTCTGTCGTTGCAGGGCCTCTCTGCTTTGCTGGCGGGTGAGGGGATTTCTTTTCGGGCACTTGATGCGAACTTTGGCTGGCGCAGCGCCAGTATCGAGCAGGCGGGTTTGATGGATGGCCAGGTGCGTTTGTCGGACGGGCGTACGTCAGGTGCATCATTGGGTTTGACATTTGATGGAGACTTGAACCTTGACCGGAGTACGATGGATATGAATGGAAATATCGTACCGTTTTCTGGATTGAACAAGGCTGTCGGGGAAATACCTGTACTGGGTGACTTGTTAACGGGGGGCGGGGATGGCGTTTTTGCCGCAACTTATACCGCCCAGGGACCAGTTGCCGACCCCCGCGTTGTGGTCAACCCATTGGCTGTATTAGCGCCCGGCATATTGCGCAATATCTTGTTTGAAAGTCAGCCGGCTGAATAGCAGAAACGAATCCTGCCCTTAAAATTGACAAATCGCCCAAAATTATGTAAACTTTGTGCGGTTATGAAGATGGATGATGTGTTTAAGACGTTTTTCGAAAATAAGCGCGGTTGGAAGCGCGGACTGATGCTGGCATTTGCCGCATCTGCGTCCATGTGCGTGACATCATCCACACCATTGCGTGATGATCGTGCGGCGGTTCAGAATGTACCCGCGCCACCCATTTATGATGGCGATGGTGTGGAACTGCCAGCAAATGTGCCAACCGAAGTCCGCAATCTGACGCGTACTGAAAAAGATTATCTATTGTCCCTTTTCGGTGATACTTTGAACACAGATGACCTTCGTATCCTGCGCTATTCAGATTTACCGGCCTATCTGCAAACCGCAGGCTTTTGGGAGAATAACCGTGACATTCTGGCGGTGTCCGATGATCAGTGGTCTGAGGATTATACGCGCGACCAAGCTGTTGAGAAGTTCGGATTTTTTGTACGCTGGGTTGGCGTTTTGTCGCACAACGCAAACCTGGGCCAAGATGGCAACCTGATCTTATCTGCGCCGACACTGTCTGCAATTGATGTTCCAGACAAATCCATGTTCACGGAAACTGAAATCACATCCCTTCCTGCGCAAGAGAAAATTGATGTCCTATCCTTTTACGCCCAACGTTTTTTGCACGGTTCGCACAATGGGCTAGGCAGTTGTACTTTGGATGATGCCCTGACCGAATATGTTGAGGGGGAATACCCAAAGGCCCGATCACTGCGCAACACAATGCCTGAACGCCCATGGGAATTTTTTACAGCCGAAGAAGCTGCCCTTGCCTATAACCTGTTTGGTGATGCGCTGGACACCAGCCGTATGCGCAAAAACTTTACCAGCCTTGAATGTGTGGAGCACAATGCAGAAGTGACGCAAGCCGATGAAATGACATTCCGCGGTACGCGTCTTTATTCTCCTAATTATGCGATGGAATCCAACCGGGAGTTATTTGGTCTGTTTATTCATGAAATGGTCCATAACTTTCAAATCCAAAACGGAATCGTGAAAAGCGAAGCGGATGAAAGCGGTTATGCCTACGATCTTGTACAGGGTATGGCTTTTTCTGATTATAACCCTGAACAGCAAGCTGAGATCATGCGCGATTATGCATTAAAGTTTCTTCATGTCGAACGCACAACCTATCAAACACACCATGATGTCGAGCTTCTGAAAAAAACGGTGGAAGATGCATTTCCGCAAGCTCGGCAAACACGCGAGCATGTTAATATGCAGGGGATTATGCCATCCCTGACCAAGGCCCGCACGCTGACGGCAGCGCCTCTTGCAAAAGTAACGTCAACTGCAACCAACGCGCCATTGGCGGTCGTGCCCAGCGTTGTCAAAATTGATTTTTAGATAAAATAGGTATCTCTGCTTTAGGTCATTCCGGCTTTTATGCCGATTTGACCATGACGTGTTTTTTCTTACCAGCTGACAGTTTTATCGTGTCTTTGCCGTTAAACATCTCACGCGTCACATGTGCATCGACGTCGTCAACCTTTTCATCATTGATGCGCGCACCACCGCCCTGAATCAGGCGGCGGGCATCGCCGTTTGATTTGGCCAGACCTGCATCCTTCAATAGGGAAATTACCGGAATACCGAGGGCAAGCGTCTCTTCTTTCACCGTATGAGTGGGAAGATCACCGCCCAATTTGCCTTCTTCAAAGGTTTTACGTGCAGTTTCTTCGGCGCTTTTGGATGCGTCTTCGCCGTGGATGATTTTGGTGGCCTCGTTGGCAAGGACTTTTTTCGCCTCGTTAATCTCAGCGCCTTTCAGGGCTTCAAGTTTGGCAATTTCATTCAATGGCAATTCGGTAAACAGGCGCAATAAACGGCCGACATCCGCGTCCTCGCAGTTACGCCAGTACTGCCAGTAATCATAGGATGGCAGCATATCATCACGCAGCCAAACAGCACCATTTGCGGTTTTTCCCATTTTCTGTCCTGACGCTGTGGTCAGCAATGGGCAGGTCAGGCCGAACAATTCAGCATTGACTGTGCGACGTCCCAGCTCCACACCATTGACGATATTGCCCCATTGGTCAGACCCGCCAACTTGAAGGCGACAGTCGTATTCACGGTAAAGCTCGACAAAATCATAAGCCTGCAAAATCATATAGTTGAATTCAATAAAGCTAAGCGGCTGTTCACGCTCCAACCGCAATTTAACACTATCCATCGAAAGCATGCGGTTCACACTAAAATGGCGGCCGTAATCGCGCAGGAATTCAATATAGTTCAGGTCTTTTAACCAGTCGTCATTGTTGACCATACGTGTCCGGTTCTCGTAATCGAACAGGCCGGACAGGGCCTCTTTAATACTGGCGATATTGTCATTAATCTCATCCGCGGTACGAAATTGACGCAATTCGGACTTGCCGGATGGATCGCCAACTTTGGTTGTGCCGCCGCCGACCAGGGTGATCACGTTGTGACCGCATTTATGCAGCCAACGCAGCATGGTTAAAGGTAGCAGGTTGCCGATGTGTGGGCTGCGCGCTGTGGCGTCAATCCCCTGATAGGCCGTGACCCCACCCTTGGCCAACAGGCCATCCAGCTCATCAAAATTTGTACATTGATGGATAAAACCGCGTTCCTGCATGATATTCAGGTAATCGGATTTGAATGCGCGCGTATTTAAGTTTGCCATGACAGCCTGCTTTGAATCGGTTAAACTTCAGTTTCAAAATCATAAGGAATGAAACCATGCCTGACAACCAGATTTATACAGCGATTGGCTTGATGAGCGGCTCTTCACATGATGGTGTGGATGCGGCGATCATCCGCACGGATGGTTATGAACATATTGAGCCTGTCCTGTCTGTCACAATTCCCTATTCGCGTGAATTGCGTAATCGCATTGGTGCCATTTTAAACCCCGGCCCCAACCCTGATGAACAAATGAAGGCGGATATTGCAGCTGTTGAGGACACGCTGACACGAAATCACAATGCGGCCATTTACGAGCTATTGGCCAAAAGCGGAGTGAACCAAAACAAGGTCGATTTCATCGGTTTTCACGGTCATACTATTGCCCACGATCCTGAACAGGGCCTGACAACCCAAATTGGCGATGCCCAATTGATGGCAGATGAATTTTCCATTCCGGTGATCGCCGATTTCAGAACAGCTGATGTCAAGGCAGGCGGGCAGGGCGCGCCGTTGGCACCCGTT
>CAXGXG010000135.1:0-5330 GCA_964013525.1 uncultured Alphaproteobacteria bacterium
CAGTCATGATCGGCGCTCCGGCATAGGTATAATTTTCTAGAATATGATTTTATGATTAACACGGAGAAATGATTATGTCAATAAAAAGGGCCGATGCTTAGCTGACGATTAAATCAGCTCGGACAGGATTTCAGACGTGTAATTTACAACCGGAATAACGCGACGGTAATTCAGGTGATTTGGGCCAATGACGCCAACCGCGCCAATCACATTTTTTTCTGCATCCTTATAAGGAGAAAGGATCAGTGAGCAGCCGCTGTGCCGAAACAGGTTGTTTTCCGCGCCAATAAAGATTTGCACACCGTCGGCACCCTCGACAGCTTTTAGCATTTGCATCAGGGTGTTTTTCTCCTCCAGCGCAATAAAAAGGCGGCGGACACGCTCAACATCCTCAGCTGCAGACACATTCTCCAACAAATTGGCCTGTCCACGGATAATCAGATGCCGTCCTGCTTCTTTGGGGGCCAATTCGGCGATCCCCTGGGTCACCAACATCTCTGTCATTTTATCCAGTGTGTTGCGGTCATTCTCGATGCGCTTTTTCAAAGACAGGCGAATGTCGGACATTTTTTGACCCGCCAAAACACTGTTCAGGTAGTTGGCCGCCGTTCGCAGGGCGGAAACGGGAACGTCTTCTTTTAACTTCAAGATACGGTTCTCAACCTCACCATTGTCATGAACCAGAATGCTTAAGATGCGCTGATCCTGAAGTTTGATAAAATCAACCTCGCGGATTTTGCGATCAGATGTCGGGGCGATGACCAGCCCTGCACAGGATGACAAACCTGAAATCAGGCGCGATGTATGATCAAGACGTTCGTTCACTGCACGGGAATTTTGGGATTCCAGGTCGGCCTTGATCGCATCGCGGTCTTTTTTGGAAAGTTTGTTAACCTCCAGCATCCCTTCGACAAAAATCGTCAGGCCGGCTTCGGTCGGCATGCGTCCGGCAGATGTGTGTGGAGCATATAAATAGCCCTGACGCTCAAGGTCTGCCATAACCGAACGTACGGTTGCCGATGAAATGCCCAGGTTCGCATCCTCTAGCAATTTTTTTGATCCGACAGGTGCACCGGTATTGATATAACTGTCGATGACAAGCTGTAAGATCTGTTTTGCACGTGCGTTTAATTGGTTCATACCGCGCATTATATGTAAGCCGGTAAAATTGCGCAAGAACTGCGGCTGTGGACAAGGTCTTAAGGTTATTGACATAACGCGGTCAATTTGGTATTTATAAAACACATCATTAATCGAATCAAATATGAACAGGGTAGAATATTCATGAGCGATCGTCCCAATCCATACGAAACATTAGGCGTTGAAAAAGACGCAGATGCCAAGCAAATCCGCAAAGCCTTCTTGCTTGCGGCGAAAAAATATCACCCTGATCAGTACGACAAATCGGCTATGTCTGCTGATGAAGCCAAAGATAAGATGCAAACACTGACAGTTGCATACGAAACACTTAAAAACGATGAAACGCGCGCCAAATTTGACCGTGGCGGCTGGGATGCTGTTGATGGGAATGAAGGCACACGCAGTGCATCATCCATGGATATTGGCGAGATGGCATCAAGCTTCCCGGGCGGTAACAACGGGGCGCGCTCTGGTATTACAGATGATGAAATCGGCCGCCGCCGCAGTAACGGCAAGGGACGCGTCCGCCCCAAACTGCGCAAATAATTCATAGACAGCCAAGTCTTTAAAACAACGATCTTTTTAAAAAGCGTTCTTGAAAAAGGGCGCTTTTTTTAATGTGCGGCCGGATTGCTCGACAATTTAAGCTGCCCGCGCTATGGTGTTTTTAAGCACAATTTAAAAACAAAATGAATCAACAGGAGACCGATTATGCGCCCATCCGGACGTCAGCCAGACCAACTGCGGGAAATGGATTTTGAACTGAACTTTACAAAGCATGCCGAAGGGTGCTGTTTGGTGCGTTGTGGGGATACGCACGTATTATGTACGGCCAGCGTTGAAAACCGTGTTCCGCCTTGGATGAAAGGGCAAAACCGCGGCTGGGTGACAGCCGAATATGGCATGCTGCCACGTTCAACGGGCGAGCGAATGAACCGTGAAGCGGCCCGTGGTAAACAATCCGGCCGCACACAAGAAATTCAGCGGTTGATTGGTCGTGCCTTGCGCGCGGTGGTCGACCTTGACAAGATGCCTGATTTCCAGGTCGTCATTGATTGTGATGTTTTGCAGGCCGACGGTGGAACACGTACGGCATCGATTACAGGAGCCTATATCGCATTGAAACAAGCCGTTGATAACCTTCTGGAACTGGGACTGTTAAAAGAAAACCCGATTGTGGACAGCGTGGCTGCAATTTCATGTGGTATTTTTGACGGAACGGCTGTCCTTGATCTGGATTATGCCGAAGATTCCAATGCGGAGGCCGATGCCAATTTTGTCCTGACAGGATCTGGTAAAATTGTTGAGGTTCAGGCAACAGCTGAGGATTACGCCTTTACACGTGACCAATATAATCAGCTTATGGATCTGGCTGAAAAGGGTGTGCGTGAATTAACACAGATGCAAACAGAAACATTGGAAGGCAAGCATGAACAAGCCGCGTAAGTTTGAAGGCGATAAGCTGGTGGTTGCGACGCACAACCCAAACAAGCTGAAAGAGTTGGAAAATTATCTGGCGCCTCTCGGCATCGCGCTGGTGTCTGCAGCCGATATGAAAGTTGAGGAGCCTGAAGAAACTGAAGACAGCTTTATCGGTAATGCGGTTTTGAAAGCCAGCCATGCGGCGAAGGCAACGGATATGGTTTGCCTGGCCGATGACAGTGGGTTGTCTGTTGAGGCACTGGACGGCGCCCCGGGCATTTATTCCGCCCGTTGGGCCGAGGATGAGGACGGTAACCGTGATTGGCAGTATGCGATGGCCACGATCGAAAACAAGCTGGAGGGGAAAAGCAACCGCCGCGCACGCTTTGTCTGTGCGATCGCCCTGTGCTGGCCGGATGGGCATACCGAAACGGTTGAAGGGTATGTGGACGGAACTGTCGTTTGGCCGCCGCGTGGATCAGGCAGTTTTGGGTATGACCCGATTTTTGAGCCGAATAACAAGCGCGTAACATTTGGTGAAATGCTTCCCGAAGAAAAGAAGGCCATCAGCCATCGCAGTGATGCCATTCATCAAATCATGGAAAAATGCTTTCGATGATACAGGTTGATCACGGCGCGGATGTGCCTGATGCCTTTGGGCTTTATATCCATTGGCCGTTTTGCCTGTCCAAATGCCCCTATTGTGATTTCAATTCCCACGTGCGCGAGCATGTGGATCAGGATGCCTTTCGCGCGGCCTATGTCCGGGCGATTGAATATTATGCGCATTTGACGCACGACCTGCCGCTGTCATCGATATTTTTCGGTGGGGGCACGCCATCCCTTATGCCACCTGATACGGTGGCTGCCATCATTGATACGGCCCAAAGAAACTGGAAATTCAAAAATGACATCGAGATCACTTTGGAAGCCAATCCGACCTCAACCGAGGCGGCGCGTTTTCAAGCATTTCGCACAGCAGGCGTCAATCGTGTGTCTTTGGGTGTGCAAAGCCTGAATGACCGTGATTTGCGGGTTTTGGGCCGTGAACATTCGGCGGCTGAGGCCTTGAAAGCGGTTGACGTTGCGCAAAGCACTTTTGATCGCAGCAGCTTTGATCTGATTTATGCCCGTCAGGGGCAGACCCTTTCCCATTGGGAAAAAGAGTTGGGCCAGGCGCTAAAACATGTTGGCGAACATATGTCACTATACCAACTGACGATCGAACCGGGCACAGCATACCACACCCGTTTTGAACGCGGTGAAATCGAAATTCCGGATGATACCCTCGCCGCTGAATTTTATGATTTGACCAATGATATGATGACGGATGCCGGTTTACCTGTTTATGAGGTTTCAAACCATGCGCGGCCGGGTTCTGAATCCCGCCATAATATGATTTATTGGCAATACGGGCAATATGCCGGCATTGGTCCGGGCGCACATGGGCGCATCAAAATTGATGGTACGCGATATGCAACACGTGCGCACCGCGCACCGGAAATCTGGTGTGAACGGGTGGGGCGTGACAGCCACGGGGCCCATCCTAATGTGGCTCTTACGCAGCAAGAACAGGCAGAAGAGGCCCTGATGATGGGCCTGCGCCTGACAGATGGGATTGACCGGAATGTCTTTGCTGCGCGATCAGGAATGGCATTGGACGACATTCTGGATCAACGGGCCGTATCCAATCTGTGTGACCTTGGGTATTTGGCAGATGATGAAACACATCTTGTCGCAACAGGCCAAGGGTTGTTGTGCCTGAATGCCATCCTATCACGCATCATTCGCGTATAAAAAAACCGCCCGTTTGCACAGGCGGTTTTTTAATGGTTTGATTTTCGCTTTTTAATCAGCGGTTATACATACTGTTTCGTCGCGAACGCGGAAAACGGTTTTGTGTCGGTTGCTTGTCATTAGCAATCATGCGTTCAATCTGGTCATGCATATTGTCCAGAACTTCCTTGTAGGCGGAGGTCATCTCACGCAGCATGCAGGCCATTTGACGGTGGACGGCACCATACAAAAGGTTCTCGACCTCTTCTTCGCGTCCGCGCATCACCTGCATAAATACCTGTTGCAGCTGGGGTCCGGCCTCAGGCATATTTTGATCACGAATGCGCGCGGCGTTAATGGCATCTACCATGGTATCGCGACTTTCTTTTAAATCTCCATAACCGCCTTCGATCATGTTTTTGATCAAGTCATGTGCTAAACGTTCGTTCACTTCGCGGTCTTTGACCAGAAATTCGTCAGCCTGACGCGGGTAACGCGGTGGCAGGACGCTCAATGTTTTGGCAAGCTCCGAATTACGCATCGACATCTTAGCGCGCGCCAATGTCAGATCGCCGCAGCGTTCGGTATCGCGGGCGTCGGCTTTTAAAGTTTTTAGTCCATCGATCATAAGGGACCAAACGTTGTATTTGGCCTCATGCTTGAGGGCTAGATCAGACATGTCTTCAGACGTTTGAAGTATGCTTGGCGGCTTGTTCTTATCCATTTCCGCCTTGGCCATTTCGATTAAAATTTCGAACGGGTGATCCCACTTTTCATTGCGCTGCATATCGACTCCTTATTTTTTTACATATTAACATAATATTAAATTTCAAGCAAGGCGATTCCCGTGTTTTCAAGGTATGCGGCCATAGCGGCATCGTGAAAAAACCAAAGAAAAAGCCGGCTGCGAACAGCCGGCCAATCAAATTTTTGAAAAATGGTTTAGTTTGGCAATCTAATTTGGCAAATAGCCACCGAAAAAGCCGCTAAAG
>CAXGXG010000136.1:0-5327 GCA_964013525.1 uncultured Alphaproteobacteria bacterium
CACGAACCAGCTGCATCAGATCCTTGTCAGAGGATACGATGGTGGCTTTGCGGCCCTGTTCATGGGCGTAACGGCAATAGGTGGCGATAATGTCATCGGCCTCATAACCCTCAACCTCAATCTGGGGGATGGAAAAGGCCTCTGTCGCTTCGCGGATCAAACCGAACTGTGGAACCAGGTCCTCGGGCGGGTCGCTACGGTTGGCTTTATACTCAGGATAAATATCATTGCGGAAGTTCTTGCGCGCTGCATCAAAGATCACCGCGACCGAGCGGACATTCATATCCGTAATCAGCTTGGTCAGCATATTTGTGAACCCTAAAACCGCATTGACCGGCACTCCATCGGGGGATGTCAGCATGGGAATTGCGTGATAGGCGCGAAAAATAAAACCCGAGCCGTCAATCAGGAACAGCTCCTCATCATGATTTTGATCGGTATCAGAAACCGTTTTTGCAGAAGATTTTGACATGCACTAAAGATGCATTCAGGGCGGTCAAAAGTCCAGATCTAATCTGGATGAAATACGCTGAATTCTCAGGCGCCGATTATTGGATAGGGGCGCGATAGGGGCCGATCAATAGGTCATAGCACACACGGACCGTATCTGTTTTGCCGTTTTTGTGGGCTGTGTAATTGCGCTGAAAGGCCTTGTTTCCGCAGAGCTTGGGCGAAAAGACGTAAAGGTCCTGCCCACCGCGGATGTCGGTGTAACCTTTCTTTTTCAGGTGGTCTTCACCCTTTTCAACAGGAAAGGTTTTTTCAGCAATTTGCGGCATAGCTACAATGCTGCCGCCGGCCAAGGCAGCGGATGCAAACATCCACGTAAGGGTAAGGGACCTTCTTTTCATACTGCTCTCCTGTCAAATACCAGAAGACTATAAAAAGATCACGCTATTATGTCAATCGGAATCGGTTTTTAAATTCAAGCCTTAGCTAAGTGCATAGAGGGCGATGGCTGCCGCATTTGAAACGTTCAGGCTGGCAATGGGCGGTTGCGTTGGCAATTTGACGATATCCGTGCAGGTTTCCGCAACTTTGGGGCGCAGGCCTTTGCCTTCAGCGCCCAAGACAATCACGGTTTTAGGGGCGGTTTTGACCTCACTCAATGTTTTATCGGTATGTTCATCCAGACCGATGCAGGCAAAGCCCTCCGCACGTAATTCTTCCAGCGCACGTGACAGATTGGTCACCTGTGCAATTGGCACATGTTCAACTGCACCGCAGGCGATCTTTGCCATCGTGGCGGTCACATCCGGTGTGTGGCGCGATTGCGCGATCACACCCAAGGCGCCAAAAGCCGCCGCCGAACGTAGAATCGCACCGATATTGTGCGGATCAGTCACCTGATCCAGCATCACCAGCAGGCTTTTATCCCGCATTTTTGATTTAATAATCAGATCAGACAGGAAAACCTCTTCCTCTGCCGAGACATCGATGGCGATACCCTGATGCACTGCACCGCGTGGCATTTTAGAATCGAGTTCTTTCTTCTCAACAATCTGCGGTGCCGGCAGGTGATCCAAACGCCCAAGATCTTTTAAATCGTGCATAAGGCCCGGGATTTTATTGCGGCGGTCGCCATTCCAGATTCGGTCGCTGACATAAATCGCATGCACGCGGCGGTCATCGTTTTTTAATGCCTCGGCACAGGCATGAATGCCATAGAGCATCTGCCCTTTAAACCGTATTTTAGAGGAGGGAGATTTTTTTTTCTTCATTTCTTGAGCCTTGACCATTGACAGCGCGTGTTCGATTCAGTATCACATATCTCTATCAGCTTGGTGGCGATATGCCAAGCACATTACATCGTTGGTGGGGTGGCAGAGTGGTCAAATGCAGCGGACTGTAAATCCGCCCTCTTAGAGTACGTAGGTTCAAATCCTACCCCCACCACCATTTTTCCCAAACCGCCTGATGGCGGTTTTTTTTAATTCTTTTGCATGTGCGCGCTTAAAATCCCTTTTTATTGCCACACTTCACCTTTAGAATAAGCTTCATGAGACGAGAAAACGGAAACGCTTTATTTTTAATACTGATTGCGGTCGCACTATTTGCGGCGCTTTCCTACGCGGTGACGAGTTCGGGACGTGGCGGTGGCGGTATTGATCGCGAGCAGGCTGAGATATTGGCCGCGCAAATCATGAACCAATATGCGGCCATTCAAACAGGTTATATACGTAAAGAAACAGTGGGCGGGTACGATCAGGTCCTTTTCGATACAAGTGCGGAGACGACAACCGGAACTTGTTATAACGGGGGGCAGACGGTTAGAGCTGGCAGTTGCCACACCATAGGCCTCTTTAACAGTGCGGACGGCTTGCCATTACCTATTTGGCAAGATGCTATGGGCGACCCCGCAAATCCGGTTGCTGTTACTTGGCTTGCGGCTTTTGCCCGACACTACGTTGGATCTTCGGATGTGGGTACGTCTGAGCCTGATCTCATCATTGAGCTACGTGGTGTTAACCAAGACATTTGTCGTGTAATTAATCAAAGGATGAATGGGACGACCGATATTCAGGATCGAACGTCTGTAACAGAAAATACGCCGGAGGGCAGAACCGTCCAAGTATTTACAGCTACTGGTTTTGCGGGTTCAAACCCATCATCAACATCAACATCCTCAGGACGGGACATACCAAATTATGGGTGCATAAACGAGGAGGGAGGGCGCTATACTCTCTATTTCCCGTTGCGGGAAAATTAAGCTCAAGCCTCTATACTGTTCCCAACTTTGCGCGCACGGGCGGGCTTATCAATATCAATTCCCATTTTGAGACCAGCGGAAGCCAGGATATTCCAACCGGCTATCAATTGCAGATAATTGTTAAATCCATCCACAGTCGGGATTTTAAATGTCGGAAATAATGTATCCTGATCAGAAATGGCGATGACTTGTACATCAGCCCCTTGGCGAAGAACCCTATTATAGGCGTCGATTTCGGCAATAAATGGGTCGACCAAAACAATCAGGTCATCTTGTCTCATCACTTCCTCAATCCCGTGAAGGGCATAAGTCCCCTCCAGAAAGGAGCTTTCTTTGCGAATAATTTCATTTGTTTTCAGGGTTAATTCCTCAGCCACGCCATCCTCGCGCCCAGCGAAATAGATGTGGCGGGCATTTTTGATGCATGACAGTATTTCTGTGGGCACATCGGTGTTGAGTATGCCTTCAGCAGCGTCGGCGGCCTTGGCCAGATTATGCCACGACTGATCGGACAATAAGGATTGATAGACCAGTGCCTGTTCAACAACACTTTTGCTGGCGGCAACGGCCTTTTCAGCGCCACAGTTTAAAACGATGGTTTGATCCGCAGTTTCCTCCAGCGGGCTGTTCGTAGCGGCGGTAACTGCGATTTTCAATTTCGCCTCTGCCGTGCGGTAAAGCTCTATCACTTCACGCGTTTTGCCGCTGTTGCTGGCGCTAAGAAGCGTAAAAGCGCTGAGGTCATAGTCCGCAGCTTGGCGCGCCCCATGGGTAAAAATTTGCAGCGGCGTGCAATCCTTGAGTGCGTGATCCATCAAGTTCTTTGCGGGAAATATACGGCTGGAGCCTTCACCCGTTATAAACAAACGTCTTGTATTTGCTATCTGATCTCGTAAATCTTGCGCATTCTGTGCGCTAAACTTGCGCATAACCTCCGGCGTTTCAAACATTTCACGGATCAGGTGGAATGGACTGTCGTTACGCATAAGGGGTCTAAACTTTCTGTTGGTTTGGTCTATACTATCTATAAAGATAGGAGAAGTCATGAGCATTTGTATTGTTTCCCCGCATTTGGATGATGCCGTTCTGTCGTGTGGTACGCTGATGCAGCGTATGCGTAGTGACGGTATACCGGTTGTCGTGGCAAACGTATTTTCCAAAGGAACCAACAGTGACAACCGTCAGGCTGAAGAGCACAGGGTTTTAAAAGTCATTGGCGGTCAGCCGGTCTTTTTAAACGAGCTGGATGCGCCCGACCGTGATCCGCAGTTTGTCACGCCGGATCAAATCTTTTTCGGTGCGATAGACGATGTTCCAAATTCATTTATTGACCATGTTGCATCCAGGTTAAAGGATCTGTTTGAGGCGCATGATATTCAAACGGCCTATTTCCCATTGGGGGCGGGCAATCATATTGACCACAGAATTGTTCATGCTGCCGGGCGCAAGATCAAGGGAACAGATGTTTTGTTTTACGAAGACCGCCCATATGTCCTGTGGCCGGGGATTTTGACTGGGCGTTTTGATACCTTAAAGCTGGGCACGGATATTCCACGTGCGGACCGCGGGGATATGATTGAGACAGTCGGCCAGTTCGCCTACCAAAACCTATTGCCCAAGGGCGCATTCACAGATAGCGCGCTGGAGAAATACATTTCGCAAATCGACAGGCCCGAAACCTTAAATGGACATGCAAATATTGCGATGTCTTTAACGGCAACAGAGGTTGAAGTGAAGGTGATCTATGAGGCGCTGAAAGAATATGACAGTCAGATGCCTTTGATCTTTCCTGATTTTGATATTTTCAAAAGCAATAGCTTTGCCCATGAACGTTTCCGCAGCGGGGAAGATATTTATTGCGAGCGCTATTGGAAAGTCCGCGAGTTTTAATGCTTTTCTTTTAAGCTTTTCCACGTTTTGAGGACAACGGCCTCATCAGGTTTGAGTGTTTCAATCTCTTTAAATAGCTGAAAGCAGATATCCTCATAGGAATAATCAAAGATTTCGTCGTGGTGTAGCAAGGCTTCGACGTAACGGATAACCCGGTCAATCAATTTGTTATTGCTTGGTTTTACCCAGGTCATGATATTGCTCTCAATACGTTTCAGGCGCCCCATGACCAATGCGGAATGAATATTCAGCAGCAGCTTCACCAAAAGCTGTTCGTACAAAGGGTGAAGGTTGCTGACATCAATACGATGATTATGGGGGCCCAAGTCAAAGACCATGTCATTGCCCTGGCGGAGGATTGAGAAAATATGAAGGGTGGCATCGCCAATGGCAGACTGGCGCTGGGCGCGTGCATTTTTTGAAAAATCAAAACCCATCAAGCGCTTGGTGCCTGCCATTCCCTTTGCAACATCCCATTCCAGCGGAAAGGGCTGGCGAAGGAGAATGCTGTTCCAAGCTTCCTCGGGCGTATTGGCATCGGGGATGCGGATATAGGCCATTGCCGGCTTGATCTCTTTGTCGGTCTGGTTTTCAAAAACCTGTAACGAGAATGTCGGCGAGCGCTCGGTCGTGTCCGTCAGGATCGTAATGCCGTAATCGTTTGTGTCATACAAAAGATAGTCACCATTTTGATAGGCGTCAGCCTCAGCAATAACGAACGGCTCAA
>CAXGXG010000137.1:0-5301 GCA_964013525.1 uncultured Alphaproteobacteria bacterium
CGATCACACAAAGAACCTGATCTTCACGTACTATTGTCTGCAAAATATCAAAGCTGGCACCGCCGATACGGGTAATTTCGGATTGGACGGATAA
Organism: uncultured Alphaproteobacteria bacterium; assembly: GCA_964013525.1. Taxonomy (GTDB): domain Bacteria; phylum Pseudomonadota; class Alphaproteobacteria; order Micavibrionales; family CSBR16-224; genus CATLPD01. The sequence goes on from CAXGXG010000137.1 coordinate 95, forward strand.
CATATCGTCCAGAATTGCCGGAAGTTGATAATCGATTTCAACATGACGAACGACAAAACCAAGCGCTTGTTCATGGAGGAGCTTAGAATGTGCAAAACCCAAATCACGCAACATTTCCGTACGTCCGCGTTCGGCATAGCGTAAGTAATTGGCATGATATACAATCCCGCCGGCGTCCGTATCCTCGTAATAAATGCGTATGGGAAGACTGTGTCGCGCCATGATATCGTCCGTTCAAAAGTGAGGGTTCACTATAAAAGAATTCAGAATGAATTTGAATATCTATTTAGACGATATATCAGGAAAACAAGTCTTTTTCAGAATTTAGGTTTTGAATACCCAAATATTGATAACCATAATCGGAAATCATCCGTCCCCGGGGGGTCCGTTGCAGCAATCCCTGTTGGAGGAGATAGGGTTCCACCACCTCTTCCAAAACATCGCGCTGTTCAGACAAAGCTGCTGCCAGTGTGTCAACTCCGACAGGGCCACCCGCATATTTATCAATGATACAATTCATGTAGCGATGGTCCATTGCATCCAGACCGCTGTGATCAATTTCCAATTGCTTCAAGGCATGGTCTGCAATCTCTGCGGTAATCTGGTCCGCATCGCGCATCGCAGCAAAATCACGCACGCGGCGCGTTAAACGCCCTGCAACACGAGGCGTCCCACGTGAACGGCGCGCTATTTCCACCGCCCCGTCCGGGGTAATTTCAATACCCAAAAGACTGGAAAGACGTCGGACAATCTTGGATAAATCTTCGGGTGAGTAAAACTCTAATCGTTGTTGAATGCCAAACCGGTCACGTAAAGGCGTGGTCAAAAGACCCGATCGCGTAGTTGCGGCCACAAGCGTAAAAGGCGGAAGATCGATTTTTACAGAACGGGCGGCAGGCCCCTCGCCGATAATAATATCCAGCTGGCCATCTTCCATTGCAGGATAGAGAATTTCCTCAACGGCAGGGTTCAAGCGGTGGATTTCATCTATAAACAGAACATCATTCGGCTGAAGGTTTGTCAGCAATGCTGCCAGATCTCCCGCCCTGGCAATAACAGGGCCAGATGTCGAGCGGAAACCCACGCCAAGCTCTTTACTGACAATCTGTGCCAATGTGGTTTTTCCCAATCCGGGCGGACCAAAGAAAAGAACATGGTCCAAAACCTCCTGACGCTTTTTGGCAGAGCCGATAAAAACTTTTAAGTTTTCGCGCAACTTGGGCTGGCCGGTAAATTCATCCAGTGTTTGCGGGCGAAGGTTGTTTTCCTCGTGGTCATCTTCCATCCGCTGGCCAGAAATCTCACGCTCCGTCATCATTGCATCGATGCTCATGCGCTTAACTCCTTCAGGCTTTCACGGATCAGAACTTGCACATCATTGGCCTCTTCACCCAATTGGCGGCTGACCGTATTCACAGCGGTAAAGGCCTCTGCCCGCCCATATCCCAAATTGACAAGAGCGGAAATCGCATCTCCGTTTGCGCTAACCTGGCGTGCCGCGGGCGCAGATGCGCTGTCTGATTTACCAGAACCCGCCGTGGTTCCACCACTGGGGTGGCCAACAACCATTTTACTGGCCTTTTCCTTTAACTCCGTCACAATCCGCGTTGCCAGCTTTGGGCCAATCCCGTCTGCACGGGTAATGATCCCTTTGTCCTGAGCGGCGATCGCGGTCGGCAATTCCTCAGGCGGTACAACGGCTAAGATGGCAAGTGCGGCTTTGGCACCCACCCCCTGCACCGTACAAAGGAGGTTGAACCATTCCTTTTCCACCTGGTCTGCAAAGCCATATAGGCTGATCTGGTCTTCGCGAACAACGGTTTCTATCAACAGGCCGGCTTGATCACCCGTTTGCCCGATACGCCCTAGGGTCCGGGTCGATGCCTGGACCAGATACCCGACCCCATTTACATCCAAAATCAGCGTACCATCTGAGATAACATCTAAAGTCCCTGTAAGTTTTGCAAACATCTAAATCCTTTCCAGTCCGCTCTCACGGATTTTTGCCGGCACGTGATGGGCGTGGCACATTGCAATCGCCAACGCATCAGCAGAATCAGCGGAGCAAAATTCAACCCCGGGCATTAAAACCTTTAGCATCATTTGTACCTGCTCTTTTTTGGCATGTCCTGCCCCGACAACTGTTTTCTTAATCAGGTTCGGCGCATATTCATAAACGTTGATCCCGTGCAAAGCCGGAACCGTCATCGCGACACCGCGGGCCTGCCCCAGTTTTAACGCTGAAGCGGGATTGGCATTCACAAATGTTTCCTCAACCGCCGATGTGTCGGGTTGATAATTTTGAATAAGCACCTGAAGTTCTTGCATAATCGCAGCCAAACGTGCAGCCATTGGCTGGGATGCTTTGGTTGCGATTGTACCGTTTGCGACATGGCGAGGTGAATGGTTTTGATAATCAATCACACCCCATCCTGTAAAACGCAGTCCCGGGTCAATTCCCAATATCCGCATAGCTACTCCCCCCGTTTACGTCCTGATTTAGCCAGCCAGCCGTTCCATAACCTCATCATCAAGGTCGAAATTGGCATAGACATTTTGAACATCATCGCTGTCTTCCAGTGCGTCAATCAGCTTTAGAAGGGTTGCTGCAGCATCTTCGTCCGGTTCGACCGTATTTTGCGGCTTCCAGACAAGGCCTGCGCTTTCCGGCTCTCCAAACTTTTTTTCCATTGCGCTGTTCACATCGCCGAAATCATTGACGTCGGTAATAATCTCGTAAAACTCATCATCCTGTTCAACATTCTGGGCGCCCGCCTCAGCCGCCGCTTCGAATACCGCATCAAATTTTGCGATGGAAACGGGATACAAAATTGCCCCCACCTGATCGAACATAAAGCTAACGGAGTTCGTCTCACCCAACGAGCCGCCATGCTTGCTAAATGCTGTGCGGACCTCGCTTGCCGTGCGGTTACGGTTGTCTGTCAGGGCATCAACGATAACGGCAACACCTGCTGGACCATACCCCTCGTAACGGATTTCTTCGTAATTGGCATCATCATCGCCACCGGGCGTACCGCTTTTGACTGCGCGCTCGATACGGTCTTTTGGCATATTTTGTTTTTGGGCCGTCTGGATCGCCAAACGCAAACGCGGGTTCATATCCGGATCGGGCGAGCCCATCTTGGCAGCAACGGTAATTTCACGCGCCAGTTTATTAAAAAGCTTGGCCCGCTTTTTATCCTGCGCGCCTTTGCGGTGCTGAATATTCTTGAATTTGGAATGTCCTGCCATGTTGTGTCCCTTGATATTGCTGGAATGAAACGAAATGTTCCGACTCTGTTCTCATTTATAACATAGAATAGGCTTTTAAACGAACGGAAATTTAGACTATGATAAATTTTTATACGTATAATTTAAGGGGCGTATGTACAATTTTTCAGACATAAAAGTTTTAATCATCGAAAACAATCAGGCGATGTTCGACCTGACAACAGGTGTTCTGAAACGTTTTGGCATCCACCAGATACGCTCGGCCTTTGATGTGAAAAGCGGATTTACCGCTTTTCAGGAGTTTCAACCCGATCTGGTTCTGATTGATTGGCTGGACGAAAAGAATGGCGGTTTAAAGCTGACCGGCCTCCTACGCGACACGGAAAAGAGCATCAATCCATTTGTTCCCATCATCATGATGACTGGATACAGTCAAAAACGTCGTGTTTTAATGGCGCGCGATACAGGTATCACTGAATTTATGGTCAAACCCTTTACGGCCAAAGCCCTGTATGACAAAATTGAAGCCATCATTGAACGGCCCCGCGAATTTGTGAAGGCTGGCAATTTTTTCGGCCCCGACCGCAGACGTAAACGTACCGGTTATGAAGGGCCCGAACGCCGCCAAGGAGAACGCAAAGCCAAAACCCCAAGTGAAATCGTCCGCAGACGTATGGACGAAACCCCAGCAGATTAACCACGGATATTCAAATGAGCCCCGAGCCCTATTTCAAAGATCAGGATAAATTGCGTGATGGCGATATTATCGCTCCGCCAAATATTTTGAAGACCAAGGCCGGTGATGGCGGCCTTCCGCCCGAACTGTTGGAACAGGCGGAAAGCTATCTGGCTAAAAACACCGTCGATTTTGCGAAAACAGCAGAGACGTACTTTGGATTGCTCGACAACGCGCTGGATATGGCAGAGGTGCAAACCCTGGATAGCAGCGATGCGTTTGAGACGGTTTTGTTCCCCCTGTCCCAGCTTAAAGCACAAGGGGCCATGTTTCATTACCCCCTAGTCTCAGAAATCACAGCCATGCTGATCAACTTTTTAGAAGTTGTCGAAGAGTTGGACCGCGAAGCCATCAAAATTGTTCGGGCTTATAAAATGACATTGGCGGCGCTTTTGATCCGCAGCAACAAAGGCGTTAAGGAAGAGGAAAAAGATACACTCTTAAAAGAAGCTCTGAAAAATGCCTGCATACGCTATTTCGAAAATAAACGCAGAAATTAAAGGTAACAAACCGCATTAAATAGCGGAAAGTTCGTCACTGATTTCATTGAGTTTTTTTGCATTGGCAGATGGCGCTTCAAGTGACAGTACTGATGTTTTCATGCCATCACTGATAAAAGTAACCTCGCCCAGTGTTTGACCATCCACATGAAAGCAGGCCAAGCTCAACCGTTCACGCTGAAGGCCTTTTTTTGGTGTCATTCCCACCTCACGAAATGCAAAGTCGCCGGGACATGCCGCAGGCAGCCTTTTTAGCATTTCGGATTTAATGGGCGCAATCGGGCCGACAGCTGTTTGTAATTGACCTGTGACGCCCACGGATGCCCATGTATAAACCTCATCCAAACCTTGGCTAATCACGTCATCAGAACCGGATAGCAGGCTGATTTTATTATAGAAACCGTTATTCAATACATTATCTAAATATCCCGCATGCGGTGTATCTTCACGCGTACAGGTTTTTTGCGACCAGGTTTCGTTCGTCGGCTTTTGGGGTGTCAGCCCCGCCCCTGCTTGCGCACCAGCTATTTGTGCAGAATGTTTGAGCCTGGGAAGATGGACGTGAACATAGGTTGGGCGTCCCGAAGCCATGAGGTCCCCACGACCAAGGCCTGCCCCGGATGCACGGGCACGTTCAGCCCAGACTGATTGCAATCGCTCAGTCTCTCGTTGGGAAAGCGGTGGCGGCGCGTCGTCAAGAGCCATACTCTGCCCACCATTTACACGTGATATACAGGCAT
>CAXGXG010000138.1:0-5286 GCA_964013525.1 uncultured Alphaproteobacteria bacterium
AAGCGTTATTATCGGCGTGGCCGGCGCGGGGCAGGAAATTTCAACCCGCCCCTTCCAATTGGTAACAGGGCGTGTTTGGCGCGGATCTGCCTTCGGTGGTGCACGCGGCCGGACGGACGTTCCGAAAATTGTTGATTGGTACATGGATGGAAAATTGAATATTGATGATTTGATTACCCACGTTATGCCGCTTGATAAAATTAACGAAGCCTTTGACCTGATGCATGAGGGCGAAAGCATCCGTAGCGTGGTGACTTTTTAATGAAAAAAATATCAGAGAATAAATGCTTCGGCGGATCCGTTCAGGTGTGGGAACACGCAAGCCGGGCTTTGAATTGCGATATGAAGTTTTCAATTTTCCTGCCGTCGCAGGCTGCAGAGAGAAAGGTCCCACTGATCACATTTTTGTCGGGCCTGACCTGTACGCATGAAAATTTCACGACCAAATCTGGCGCATATCAGCGTGCTGCGGAATTGGGCCTTGCCATTCTGGCTCCGGACACATCCCCGCGCGGGGACGAGGTGCCCGATGATGCCGATTCATATGATTTCGGCAAAGGGGCAGGATTTTATATCAACGCAACATCAATGCCCTGGACCAAGCATTATAAAATGGAAAACTATATCGTGGATGAGCTCTATACACTGATCCCCGAAAACTTTCCGGTTGATGGTGCGAACCAATCAATTATGGGGCATTCTATGGGCGGTCATGGCGCATTGACTCTTTATTTAAAGCACCATGAACAGTATCAGTCCACCTCGGCATTTTCGCCTATTGTGGCGCCGGCGTCCGTTCCATGGGGGAAAAAGGCATTTGAAAGATACCTGGGTTCGGACACAACAAAATGGGTTGAACATGATGCGTCAGAGCTGGTGAAAAAAAACCCGCAAGAGACCCCCATTCTGATTGATCAGGGGTTGGATGACCAGTTTTTAGAAGAACAGCTAAAGCCGGATATTTTTGAATCCGCGTGCAAGGATGCAGGTCAACCTCTGACGTTGCGCAAGCATGCCGGATATGATCACAGCTATTATTTTATTCAAACCTTTATTAATGATCACTTGGACCACCACGTGGAATATCTGACAGAGTAGGAATTTTAATGACGAACGTTATGGCGGCCAGGCTTTTAAAGCGCTTGGAAAACATTCAATACGGAACGCTCGATTTGCATTTGCCAGACGGCACACGCCATCATTTTCAAGGAACAAATCCGGGCCCGAATGCCGATATGCAGATCGACAAATGGCGGGTCATTTTTAACATGTGGATGCGCGGGGACGTGGGCCTTGCGTGGGACTACCGTAACGGCCATTGGGAAACGACCGATCTGCCCGCCATTTTAACATTCGGTATGATGAACCGCGATATTCTTCAGGACTTTGTTGATGCCAATTTCCTGTCCCGCATTAAAGAACAAATTCTTTACCTGTTCCGGCGCAATTCGGTCCGCCAAAGCCGCCGAAACATTCACGCACATTATGATCTGGGTAATGACTTCTACAGATTATGGCTGGACAGCGGGCTTACCTATTCGTCCGGCCTATTTGGCGAGGATATTCCACACAACCCTCTTGGCCTTGCACAGGCACAAAATGCAAAATACGACCGTATATTGACGCAGCTTGGCCAACCTGAAGGCGCCTTATTGGAGGTTGGCTGTGGGTGGGGCGGTTTTGCCGAGCGCGCCATTGAACAAGGCCACCGTGACATTAAGGGATTAACCCTATCAACTGAACAGCAAGAATATGCGCAAAGCCGTTTGGGTGAGCGCGTCGATATACGGCTGGAGGATTACCGCCATCACAAAGGAACCTATAAAAATATCGTATCAATTGAAATGTTTGAAGCCGTGGGTGAAGAATACTGGTCTGACTATTTCCAGATGATTAAATCCAACCTTGCGCAGAATGGAATGGCTGTCATTCAAACAATTACCATTGATGATGCCTTGTTTGGAAATTATCGCAACCGCACAGATTTCATCCGCAGCTTTATTTTTCCAGGCGGCCTGCTGCCATCATTCCCCGCCTTTCGAAAAGCCGCCAAGCAGGCAGGCCTTAAAATTGTTGACCATTTTTCGTTCGGCGCCGATTATGCCCGCACGCTTTTAATCTGGTTAAAAACCTTTGATGCGAAAAAAGAAGATATCATGGCGCTTGGCTATGATGAAAAGTTTATTCGCTTGTGGCGTTTTTATTTGGCGGGATGTGCCGCAGGCTTTAAAAGCGGTCAAACAGATGTCATGCAAATCTCAATCAAACATGCCTAAAAGCCAAAAATTTCTGGGCGTTGTATCCGCTTTGTGGGGGCTTGTCGCGATCGCATTGGGTGCATATATCCACCACGGCACAAACCTGACCGACCCGGCAATGGCCAGTTTGGAAACAGCTCTTTTATACAATCTGGTGTTTGCGGCCATAACCTTTTTAATGGTTGATAAACTGGCAGCCAAAAGCCTGTGGTTTATATTGAGCGCATGGATGTTTTTGGTCGGCAGTTTTATTTTTTGCGCATCTTTATACAATAAATATCTTCTCGATCTGGAGGCATTGGGCAGCTTTGCGCCGTGGGGCGGCATTATCATCATGCTGGGCTGGCTAATGGCCTCAGTCGGGTTTTTGACAGCCCGTTATCGCACGGCTGATTAGGCCTTTCTATAGTGCCTTGCCAAACGCCCAATGCTCAACCCCTGCACCAAAATCGAGAACATAACCACACAATACGTAACCAGCAGCAGGATGTCTCGCACCTCACCAGATGGCATTGACAATACTAGTGCCACGGATATACCACCACGCAATCCGCCCCAGGTCAAAATTGGTATGGTGCCGGGATTAAATTCACGAAAGCGCTTGGCGACAGTTACCGGTACGGAAATAGCAATATAACGAACGGCCAAAATCACAGGGATCATGATTAACCCCGCCTGAAAGGCGACACTGTCAAAAGGAATGATGATCAGCTCGACCCCAATTAAGAAGAACAAAATCGCATTTAGGAATTCATCAATCAATTCCCAGAAGTTATCCAAGTTGACAAGCGTTCGGTCGGACATGGCACTTGCACGTCCGACATTTCCAACCAGAATACCGGAAACCACCATCGCAATCGGTCCTGATGTGTGCAGGTATGTCGCCAGCTCATATCCCCCCATAACCAGGCCCAATGTTAAAAAGATTTCCACCTGATAATTATCTACCGACTTTAGCATCAGGAATACGCCATACCCCAAAATCAGGCCCAGAACTGCGCCGCCGACAGCTTCACGGATAAACAGTGCCGTAACCTCGGTCATTGTGCTGCCCCCGCTGGTGGCAATCTCCAACAAAGCTATAAACAAAACAACGGCAATACCGTCATTCAACAGGGACTCGCCCACCACTTTGACCTCCAGGCTTTTGGGCACACCCGCCTTTTTCAAAATGGCCATAACCGCAATCGGATCGGTGGGTGAAATCAGCGCGCCAAAAAGGGCTGCGAACCAGAACGGGATGTCCAAACCCAACCCACCTGCAATCAAATAAAACAATCCGCCGATCATGGCTGTTGAAAACAATGTGCCGAAAAAAGCCAGAAATGTAACGATGTATTTTTGTTTTTTTAACTCTCCCAGGTTTACATGCAACGCCCCGGCAAAAAGAAGAAAGCTCAACATTCCATGCAACAGCGCCTCTGAAAAATCGATGCTGTTCACAACATTCTGCGCAGTATCCAAAATGTCAAAACCCAAAGCCGGCATCAATAACAGCAGGGTTGAGAAAGCCAATGATATGGCCATAATGCCGATGGTGGTCGGCAGTTTGATAAACTTGTAATTGATATAAGAAAACAGCGCACAGGCGCTCACCAGAATGCTTGTCAGTGTAATAATATTCAAACGTGGATCTCCAAAATTAGGCCGCGCGACTGCGGCCCATGCTGCACGCATACTATAACCACAAAAGATTTAAAGCGCCAGACTTGCGTAATCTGAGCTGTTCGGGCCCTTAGTGGTTTCTAAGCGCATGGATCAACTCATCTTTGTCCATGTCACTGCGGCCTTCGATGCCGATTCCTTCGGCGCGCTCATAAAGCTCTTCTTTGGTTCTTTCTTCGTACTTTTCCGCCTTACCACCTTTTTCGCTGGGGTGCATATCTTTGTTGGCCTTGGCATTGGCAATGCGCGCAGCTTTTTCTTTACTGGCACCTTGCTTACGCAATTCCTCATAGGTTTCGTCATCTTTAATTTGGGGGCCGTGGTCTTTGGTCATGGCATCCTCCTTTTTGAATTGGATTTTGATATTCAAACATACGCACATTTTTGGCACCCGTTCCTTTTTGAAACGGTCGCTGACATGTATGGTGAGTAACAATGACCGTATGTACGACCAGTATGAATAATCAGGTTCAAGTACGTGAGAGGAAAAGGCCCGCCATTACGGCAGGTTTTTTATTTGATCTGTATAGGGTCCGGCGCAACATGACGAACATGAAAGTTATAAAGGGCCATCATCAGGAAAGCCCCCGCACCAATCCACGGATAATACTGCGGATATATCATCAATACCGGCACACAAACCAATATGGATAAAACACGCCCGACACATAATGTCGCCTCATACGCGGTCAGGGACGAAACCGATTTTGCATCATACCATTGCGATGTCAAACCGACGGACCGGAAATGGTTTCCGATGCTCCACGTCAGGATTGTCAGCGGAATCAGGGCAATGGATTCCCCAAATATCCATGGCACCCACCCACAAAACAGCATGCCTGCGCCATAGCACAATGCCTTGTTCGGAAAGCGGTTGGCCATACGCCCGGCAAAGCCGGAAAAACCAATCCGCAGCAAAACTGTAAAGACAGCCACTGCGCCCACGGTTGTATAATCGTACCCGATCACCAAAAGCCACAAGGGCCACATAACATTTGTCGGGATCTCGCCAAATCCGGACATGATCGTATTGGTCAGGCGTTGCCGGTCCTTGGTCACGGCACGCAGGAATTTACGCGATGACAAATGGGTACGTGCCTCAACAATTTATGCAGCCACATTCAAACGTTTGGCATGGGCTTCAAACCTGTTCAACAAATAGATGCCCAGGAAAAAAAACAGGCTGCCAAACAAAGAAATGTGGTGAAATGAAACGCCGTATTGCGCCAATATCGTAATTAAACCTACACCCGCCAGCGCCCCAAGTGCAACGGTATTCAATGCCACTGACAGGTCATTGCCCTTGTTGTCGTAATTGGCATTTTTGGTCATATAGATATGAAACATTGTCCAGTATGTCGAA
>CAXGXG010000139.1:0-5269 GCA_964013525.1 uncultured Alphaproteobacteria bacterium
TAAACGCGGCGCAGCGCAGGTGCCATTTTATTCGTCAAAGTCCCTGCAACAATCATCACGTCCGACTGACGCGGACTGGGGCGTGGGATGACACCGAAACGGTCCAGGTCATAACGCGACATATAGGAATGAATCATTTCAACCGCACAGCACGCCAAGCCGAATGTCATAGGCCAGAGTGAGCCTGTACGTGCCCAATCGAGCAACTTGTCAAAATTGGCAACGACAAAGCCCTTGTCATTAATTTCGTTTGTGGCGGCGCGCAGGATCGCATCCTGGTCTTCACCCGGCAGGATTAAACCGCCTTTTGTTTTTTCTACTCCCAATCGAGCGCCCCTTTCTTCCATTCATAGATAAAGCCGATTGTCAGAACCGTTAGGAACACAACCATCGACCAAAAGCCCACCAAACCGATTGTGCCGAGGCTGATCGCCCACGGAAACAAAAAGGCGATTTCAAGATCAAAAATGATAAACAGAATTGAAACCAGATAGAAGCGGACATCAAAACGGCCGCGGCTGTCTTCAAATGCATCGAATCCACACTCATAGGCGGACAATTTATCCGTATCCGGCTTTTGTTTTGCCGCCAGATAGGATGCCAAAACCATGATCACCGACAAGGCGGCAGCGACACCGATAAAGATCAGCACCGGCAGATATTCTATGAGAAGTTCCTGAGGCATGAGACACGCTTCTTTTTAAAGGTTTTATATCGTGGTTATTTTAGGGGCTCACCCTACTCTCTGCAAGGGCGGACTTCAAGAAAAATATCTGTCATGAAAATGGGGCTGAACAAAAAAAATCAGCAGCGCGTGGCTGCTGTTTTTTTGTACTTATCTTTATCTGTAATATAAAAGAAAGTGGCGCGAGTGACGGGACTTGAACCCGCGGCCTCCGCCGTGACAGGGCGGCGCTCTAACCGACTGAGCTACACCCGCGCAATACATCATATATCTCGATGCGGCTCGGCTGTATATTTGAAGCATTCGGGCTCTGATGTCAACCAATAAATTGGAAAAAACTTGTACTTTTTTTACATCCCCCTAGATTCATGACTATGAATGAACGTTGCCCTTGGGCGAAATTACAGAACCCACGCTATGTTGCGTACCACGACCACGAATGGGGCCGCCCCATTTATGATGACAAACGCCTGTTTGAATTCCTGATATTGGAGGGCGCACAGGCCGGCCTCAGCTGGGAAACGATTCTGAATCGGCGCGAAGGATACCAGCAAGCCTTTGCCGGATTCTCTGCTGAAAAGGTCGCGAAGTTTTCTGACGAACAGCTAGAGTCATTGCGCAAGGATGAACGCATCATTCGCAACCGTTTGAAAATAGAATCAGCGCGGCGCAACGCGCGCGTTTTTTTGGACATTCAAAAAGAGTATGGGAGTTTTAAGGATTTTTACTGGGGCTATGTTCAGCATAAACCCATCTTGAATCATTATGCGTCAATGAGCGACATTCCAACCGAAACACCGCTCAGCCGCGAAATATCCAAAGAACTGAAGCGCCTCGGCATGTCATTTGTTGGCCCGATAATCATTTATGCCTATATGCAAGCCACAGGCATGGTGAACGACCACCTGATCAGTTGCCCCCAGCATGCAGAATGCGAACGCGCAGCAAAGGCTTTTGTCGAAGCTCATCAGTAATGTCTGGAAGGGTTTGGAAAATGGTGGGCGGCGACGGTCTCGAACCGCCGACCTACTCGGTGTAAACGAGTTGCTCTACCAACTGAGCTAGCCGCCCCCATGAGGAAGTTAGGTTGTATATTTATCGAATAGAGATAAGAGTGTCAACAGCCAATCACAAAAAATTGATAGATCATTGTGATTTCACGGACAAAAGCCAGAACAGCAAAAATTAGGCAATAAAAAAAGGCCGAAGCTAAAAAGCGTTCGACCCTTTTTCTATCTTATAGCTAAGAGGCTGTATTAGTTCACAGCGTCTTTCAGCTTGGAACCGGCAGAAAATTTAACCTGGTTCGCAGCTTTAATTTGGATCTCTTCGCCTGTGCGTGGGTTACGACCCTTGCGAGCAGCGCGCTTTGTTTTCTTGAAAGAACCAAAGCCAACCAGAGACAGGCTGCCGTCTTTTTTCATGGCAACTGTGATGCCGTCGATCATTGCGTCGATTGCACGGCCAGCATCTGCTTTAGACAAACCGGCTTTTTCTGCTACGTGGTCTTGTAATTCACTTTTGTTCACTGGGTATCTCCCTTTGATTTAAGTTTAAGTATGAGGCTGCCAAAATCATATCGACAACCTATCCCCAACAGCGCGCATCCCTTGCGGTGCTTGGTCTGTACGCTGTGTGTATGATTCTATAATGCTGATTTTCAGGCAAACCACAATGGTGAATCGCATGATTTTGTAGATTTTATGGGGGATTCAGGCATTTTAAGGGAAAAAACCCTAATTATATTCCCATAACGTCGCAATGTAGCAGACTTTTACAAAAGAATCGGCATGCCCCCTATGGTTACAAGGCGACGATTCTCTTGCGTTTATTGGTTATTATTTGACGCTAGCCAACTTTAAAAACAAAAAACGGCCCATAATGGACCGCTTTTATTAATGATTAAATTTGGAATTAATGGCGAATAACATCCCCATCTGTCGGCGGAACGGGTTTGAGAGCCAATTTTTCAATCTCTTCCAAAACCTCATCCGAAACGGGCTCAGGCATTTCGACCAAAGCGTGGTTCAAAACCTCTTCTATGGTATGAACGGGCACAATTTCCAATTTCTTTTTCACATTATCAGGAATGTCTGCCAAGTCCTTTTCATTGTCTTTTGGAATCAGGACCTTGGTAATTCCACCACGCAATGCCGCGAGCAACTTTTCTTTTAAGCCGCCGATTGGCAAAACCCGACCAGACAAACGAATTTCCCCTGTCATGGCCACATCGCGATGGACTGGAATATTCGTCAGAGATGAAACCATTGTCGTCACCATTGCGATACCCGCTGACGGCCCATCTTTTGGCACAGCACCTTCAGGAACGTGAACCTGAATAGATTTGCGATCAAAAACCCGTGGATCAATTCCCAAAGCAGGCGCGCGTGATTTGATTAGCGTTTCCGCAACCCGAACCGATTCCTTCATGACGTCTTTTAAGTTCCCGGTTGCAGCTGTCTTCTCACGCCCGGGAATGATTACAGATTCGATGGAAAGCAAATCACCACCGGTTTCCGTCCAGGCCAGACCTGTGACAACACCTGTTTGATTTTCTTCTTCTGCAATACCGTAACGGTGACGGCGAACGCCTGCATATTTTTCCAGGTTCTTTTGCGTCACCTTTAATGTTTTGCGTTTTTTCAAAAGGATCTCTTTGATCGCTTTGCGGGCCAAGCCTGACAATTCACGCTCAAGGTTACGCACACCAGCCTCGCGGGTGTAATAACGGATCAAATCACGCAAGGCGCCATCAGTAATCGAAAACTCTTTGTTCTTTAAACCGTTAGCTTCCAACTGTTTGCGGATCAGGTGACGCTTTGCAATTTCAACCTTCTCATCTTCCGTATAACCGGATAAACGAATGATTTCCATACGGTCCAGCAAAGGACGTGGCATATCAAGCGAGTTTGATGTACAGATAAACATGACATCCGACAAATCATAATCCACCTCAAGGTAATGATCCTGGAATGTATCATTTTGTTCGGGGTCCAAAACCTCGAGCAAGGCTGAAGATGGGTCCCCACGCCAGTCATTGCCCAGCTTGTCAATTTCATCGAGGAGGAAAAGCGGGTTTGATGTCTTGGCCTTTTTCATACCCTGCACAATTTTACCCGGCATGGATCCAATATAGGTACGGCGGTGACCGCGGATTTCCGATTCATCGCGCACGCCACCTAAAGACATGCGTACGAAACTGCGATTTGTCGCCTCTGCAATTGATTTACCCAACGATGTTTTACCCACACCCGGCGGACCCATAAGGCAAAGGATCGGCCCTTTTACTTTCGTCGTGCGCGCCTGAACGGCAAGATACTCAAGGATACGCTCCTTAACCTTCTCAAGGCCATAGTGATCGTGATCCAGAATCTTTTTCGCTTCTTTCAGGTCTTTTTTGACCTTGCGGCGTTTTTTCCACGGAATAGACAGCATCCAGTCCAGATAATTGCGGACAATGCTGGATTCTGCGGACATCGGGCTCATCTGTTTTAGCTTCTTCAGCTCGCCCTCAGCTTTTTCGCGGGCCTCTTTTGACAGTTTTGTCTTTTCAATCTGTTCTTCCAGCTGGGCGATATCGTCTTTACCATCCTCGCCCTCGTTCAATTCCTTTTGAATCGCTTTCATCTGTTCATTCAGATAATATTCGCGCTGGGTCTTTTCCATCTGCTTTTTGACACGGCTGCGCACACGTTTCTCAACCTCAAGGACGTCAATTTCGCTTTCCATACTGGCAAAGATTTTTTCCAGGCGCTCCGCAATGGATTCTGTTTCCAAAAGCTTTTGCTTTTCTTCAATCTTTAAAACCAGATGCGATGCAATCGTATCTGCCATCTTGGAAAGATCATCAATCTGACCGATTGAAGATGTGACCTCCGGCGGGATCTTCTTATTCAGTTTCACATACTGCTCAAACTGTGCCAGAACAGCACGGCTGAGGCCTTCAAGGTTTTCGGTTTTTATTGACGGCTCATCCACATCTTCAAAAGAACCGCTCAGAAAGCTGTCTTTTTCGACAATTGTGTTCAAGCGAACGCGATAAAGACCTTCAACCAAAACCTTAACTGTCCCGTCGGGCAATTTTAGAAGCTGGAGAATATTACCGACCACACCTGTACGGTACAGGTCCTCTGGCGACGGATCATCCTTATCTGCGCTTTTCTGTGTGACAAGAATGATCTTTTTATTCTTCTCCATCACAGTCTCTAGCGCCTTGACCGATTTGTCACGGCCAACGAAAAGTGGAACGATCATATGTGGAAATACAACGATATCACGCAGCGGCAATATCGGCATTTTGTCCTTCGACGGGGAATTGCCGAGAATATTCATACACCTACCCTTAATTTTAAAACCTGTTTGTGTCTGAAAGATAAAATAGGCTGTGATTGCGATTTGACAAGGCTTGTGCCTTGCCAATCAGCCCAGCGCGAACGCTCTTTATCTTTGCCAAGCGGTATCAGGCTTATTTTTTGTCTTTACCGCTATCATCCGGCTTAACATCGTCGCGGCTTTCAACAATGTGATCGATGATGTTGAATTCTTTCGCCTCTTCCGCAGACATGAAACGATCACGCTCTAACG
>CAXGXG010000140.1:0-5246 GCA_964013525.1 uncultured Alphaproteobacteria bacterium
GATTGTGAATGCGATCTTTGATGCGATTACCGAGGCCTTGGCCAATGGGGACCGTGTTGAATTGCGTGGTTTCGGCGCGTTTTCAGTCAAGCACCGCGATGCACGCAAGGGCCGTAACCCACGCACAGGCGAAAGCGTTGATGTTGAAGAAAAATTTGTACCGTTTTTCAAAACCGGCAAAAAACTGCACGAACGTCTGAACGATTAACCTATGATCCGTTTGCTTTCATTTCTTATAACACTACCCATCAGCTTGTTTGTGATCCTGTTTGCCGTTTCAAACACACAAAACGCACCTGTCTATTTCAACATTCTAGATGCCAGTTTCTCCCTGCCGCAATATGGCATTTCTCTGGGTCTGATGGCATTGGGGTTTTTGGTTGGCAGCCTTTTGGTTTGGCTGAATCTGTATCATTTTCGCATCCGCTATTGGCAGGCGCAACGCAAATTGCAGCGCTTTGAGGACAAGAACGACGCCATTCGTGATAATCAACTGGACCAATCAAAGGCCCTGTTGGACACCTCCCCAACATCAGCAGACGCATCCGAAGATACCGACACCCACAAGTTGATCGGCTGATTACAGGTTAATCCTGCTTCTGCTTTGCGTCTTTTTCCTGAATTCGTGGCCAAGATACAAAGGCCAAAACCCATATAAAGATAATTTGCAATCCTGGCAGCAACATTAGCAACCCCCAGAATGGTGCACGGCCTGTTTTTCCGGCGGCCATGCCAGCCGTTAGAACCAGAAACGCACCCGCCAATGACATGATCAACATTTCCTGCCAAGAGGCTGTATTTTGTAAAACTTCGGCTTCACTCATTTTTCAGCCTCCTTCGTTTGTTTTTTTCGGCGTGGTTTTGGCGGCGGCTCAACCGGCCAGCGTTTAAATGCCAAAATACCGAATACGATAAACATACCTGTATAGGGCACGAACAAAAACGCCGAAAATGCGCGGTTCAGTCCCGCACGGCGGAACATGTTAAAAATAGGAATAAAGACGACCGCCGCAAAGACGAGGTAGCTCATCATAAATTCCGGCTCAAGCAGGGATTGAAACATCCGACTTTCCTTTCACTTCATGAAGTAACCATACCAGACCGCCAAAAACCAACAAGGCGCCGGCCTGATGCATAATCGCAAGTGGCATCCAAACCTGTGTCAACAAGGTGGATATACCTAAGCCCGCCTGCAGCCAAGCTAAACACAAAACGGTCGTGCGCGCCTTGTTTGCACGTTTTGAAACGTCCATTCCACGCCCCAGGGCCCACAACCATGTTATATATAAAACCGTACCAATGGCCAGCCAACGGTGAATAAACTGAATGGCTGCATGATTTTCGAACATATTTAACAATAAGGGATCCAGCGCCGTCCCCTCTGACGGAAATAAACCCGATCCCATGAATGGAAATTCATTATAAATCAGGCCTGCATTGGCCCCGGCGACAAACGCGCCCCAGATTATCGTGATAAAGGCCAAAAGCAGCCCGCCAAAAACCGGGCGCAACATGCGTGTGCGCAACAACGGGGAATTTTTCAGATGCGGCAGGGAAACCGTCATCGCCATGCGCAATAACGCGCCAAAGATGATGAAGGCCAGACCTAAGTGCGCCGCCAGACGGTAGTGGCTGACATCTGTACGGTCAACAAACCCGCTTTGCACCATATACCAGCCCATCAATCCCTGAAGCCCGCCAAGAAGAAGAAGGCCCCAGAATTTCAGATGCAAATCTTTAGGCAGCTGACCACGGATTAAAAAGATGAAAAACGGAACAGCATAAATCAGCCCGATCATCCGCCCCCACAGGCGGTGAAACCATTCCCAGAAAAAGATTTTCTTAAAATCGGCAAGGCCCATCCAGCTGTGAGCCATTTGATATTCGGATGTGTCTTTATACAGATTAAAAACGCGCTGCCATTCGCCGTCATTCATTGGAGGAAGCGCGCCGATCAGCGGCCGCCACTCCACCATTGACAGGCCGGATTCCGTCAGACGTGTCACGGCTCCGATTATGGCCATTAAAAAAACCGCCGCCGCCGTGATATAAAGCCAGGCTGCGACAGGTTTTAATTTTTGATAATCGTAAGTTGTCATGCGCACAGGTTTAAGCGCTTTTCACCAACTTGTCAAAAGCTTACAGCACCTGAACATCTGTCAGCATTTTAATGGCCACGCAGGCAATCAAAATGGCGAAAACGCGGCGCAATTTCTGCTTGGGCAGTTTGTGGGCAACCTTGCATCCCTGTGGGGCCATCAGGATTGAAATCGGCACCACTGTCAGCACGGCAATAATATTCACATAGCCAATCGTCAGCGGCAGTGCCTCAGCATGGGCTGTGCCAATCGCCATAAAGCCGATCACGCCCGTTACAGCTGTGAGGACGGCCATGGCCGCAGCCGTTCCAATCGCCTTTTGCATAGGCACATTCAAAAATGTCATGGTCGGAACCGTAATAATGGATCCGCCGATCCCCATCATTGAGGCAACAAAGCCAATGCCAGTTGCGATAGGATAGTGACGCTTGCGCCCTTTAATCGGCTTATTCTCTTGATACGGGTCTTTCATAAAGCCCATATAAATAGCAACTGAAAGTGCAATCGCAGTAAAGATCATGATCATATGCGCGGCATTCAAATAGGCCGCCAACAGGACGCCGCAGCCAACACCGCTCATTAAAAACAATGCCCAGCGTTTAAATATTGTCGTTTCCAGCCCGCCGCGTTTGTAATGACAAATTGCAGATGAGAAAACCGTAGGTGCAACAATTGCAAGCGAGGTTCCGACTGCAATATGCATGGCGTAATCCGCCTCAAAACCCAAACTTGTAAATGCAAAAAACAATGCAGGCACATAAATAAAGCCACCACCGATACCCAGAAGGCCAGATAAAAAGCCACCCATTGTTCCAATACCGATTGCAAGCAGCAAGAGCGGTAGAAGCTCTGCCATCTGTCCTGTCAACAAATCCATGATAGTCACCCGTTAGTCTTACCCGCCGCGTTTTTCATAACATCCTTTACAAGATATTAGAATTGTGCGATCTCTTTAAACACAGGCTTAGTATTACATAGTTTAAGAATAAGTTAAAGGGAACCCCAACATGGATAACGCGCATCCCATTGTTTTCATTGATGAAAAAAATCTGAAAAAGGCCTTCTGCCGATTCGCAGGCCGCGAATTTCCCGTCTATGTCGGCCGCGACGGGGCCATCGCCGAAAAGGATAAAAAAGAGGGAGACTGGAAAACCCCCTATGGCATCTATCCTCTGCGTCATGTTTATTACCGCCCGGACCAGATTGACGCCCCTGATACCGACCTGCCCGTCACAGCGATAACCGAAGCTTCGGGTTGGTGTGATGATCCCAACCGCCCTGAATACAACCGCTATGTCCAGCTTCCTTATGATGGTTCCCATGAGAAAATGTACCGCCAGGATCGCTTGTATAATCTGGTGGTTGAAATCGGCCATAATGACAACCCCCCTGTGCCCGGTATGGGCAGCGCCGTCTTTTTACATTTAAAACGGCCTGAAAAAGATTACACCGCCGGGTGTGTTGGATTTGACGATCAGGATTTAAAATATATTTTAAAGAATATCGGCCATAATCCGAAGATAGAAATTCGCCCGGTCTGACGCTTTTTATTGGATTCGCGCTCAAAAGCCGTTATGTTCGGGGCAGTTGACACATTTACGTATCAAGTAGATTAAGAAAGGTTTTCAAAAATGGAAAATACAGCAGCAGTTGAAACCGAACAGACCCCAGGTGAAGTGACATCAGATGCGGGCGGCGTTGCCGGTGCGCGTCTAAAGTCTTTTATTGAGCGCGTTGAGCGCCTGGAAGCTGAAAAGAAAGTCATTCAGGAAGACATTAAAGAAGTTTACGCAGAAGCCAAATCCGGCGGGTTTGAGCCGAAAATCATGCGCAAAATTATTTCATTTCGTAAGATGGAGCTGCAAAAGCGCCGCGAAGAAAGCGAACTGCTGGAGCTTTACATGTCCGCAATCGGCATGGCAGAATAAATACAGCACATAGGGCTGTTCGTGGGATACGCACAAAAACATCAATAATATTCCGGTACCGGGGGCTATGGACCGCAGTCAGACTTTAAAATTTTTCGGACGTATTTCGGCTGCGGTGATCATCGCGGCCGGCCTGACGTGCGCAATACCGCAGGCCGGCTCAGCCCAGACCGCATCCCAAAGCCGGGCGATGCAATATCAAAACCCGACATTTGATCAGGGGGTCCGCGCCTTTAACGCTGGCGATTATGAAATGGCCCTTCGCAGTTTTTTAAAGCTGGCCCATCGCGGCGATCCGCAATCTCAATATTATCTGGCTTATATGTATGATGTCGGCCATGGGCTGACATCAGATCCGAATGAGGCCGCACGCTGGTATCTGCGCTCGGCAGAACAGAATTATATGCCGGCCGTGGTTTATGCCGGCTATATTTATGCGACCGGCCACGGTGTTTCCAAAGACATGGACAAGGCCAAAGGGTGGTATGAACGTGCCGCGGCGTCGGGCGACATCATTGCACAGAACAATCTGGGTTCACTGCTTTTGGCTGAAAACACCCGTGACAGCCAGTATAAAGCCGCCCAATGGTTTATGAGCGCCGCCATCAAAGGAAGCCCCAGCGCACAATACAATCTGGCAAATATGTACCGCGAGGGCACAGGCATTCGCCGCAATTTGGAAGAAGCTTCAAAATGGTATCTGCGCGCGGCGCTTCAGGGTGATAAATACGCACAGAATGCTTTGGGATATATGTACCTGAACGGATACGGCGTGGAAAAAAGCCTGTCCCGCGGCATTCAATGGTTACGTCGTGCGGCAGAACAAAATCTGATTCCCGCACAATTACAACTGGCCAACATCTATGACCGCCAGTCCAAACGCAGTAACATCGATGACGGCCTGCGTCAAGAATACGAAACAACAGCGGCCGTCTGGTATGCCAATGCCGCCCGCGAAGGCAATAGCAAAGCCGCCTTTCAATTGGCTGAATATTACCGCCAGGGCACAGGCGTTCCACAAAATATTACCGAGGCTGTCCGCCTGCTGAACAAGCTGGTCGATATCGGATACGAACCTGCCAAACTGAAACTGGCCCAGTACCTGGAAACAGGTGAAGGCGGTCTGCGTGCAGATCCGGCCAAAGCATTACAGTGGTATGAACAGGCCGCGGATGAGGGCGATGCGGATGCCATGTTTGAAGCTGGCCGAATGCATTAT
>CAXGXG010000141.1:0-5208 GCA_964013525.1 uncultured Alphaproteobacteria bacterium
GAGTTCGAATCTCTCTGCCGGCACCATTTTCCCAAACAGTTTTATTGATTTTGAAGGTCTTTTCAAACGTCTATCCTTTGAACAGATGCGTTTTAGCGTCACCGCCTTACCTTTCTTGCAGGACGAAAACGGCAAGATAGTTCGTTCCGCCCTGCGTACGCGAACATCCAAGGTTTGGGACATCAAGGCCAAGATTTGAATTTGGCACAGCCGTCAACGTTGTGAAACTGCCATCCTTATTCAAATACTGTACCGCCACACCGGCTGTTGAAGAGGCGGAACTGTTGTATTCTAAAATATCGGCATTTCCATTGTATTTCTGATTTATGGCGCGATACAATCCTTCTGTCAGGTTGCTGGCATAGAAAAGCTCATCCGGGGCCGCGGTTCCAACGTCTGTCCCATCAATATATAAACGTCTGGAGTTCCAAACCCACACACAG
This sequence comes from uncultured Alphaproteobacteria bacterium, assembly GCA_964013525.1. Lineage (GTDB taxonomy): Bacteria > Pseudomonadota > Alphaproteobacteria > Micavibrionales > CSBR16-224 > CATLPD01. Next base: position 444 of record CAXGXG010000141.1, read on the forward strand.
TTGTCGGCTGAAAATGCGGGATCGCTCATCCGATCATCCCAGTTTGGAATAGATATGCCGTCATTCGGCGCAAACAAACCTACAGTTAAACAACCCGCTGTCGTTTGATCACCTGTATAACAGGTACCGTTGGTATTTTCAGTCGTATCGTTAAAAAGGATCTGATCATACTGACCAATGATCTGAAGGCGCTGATACTGGGTGCGCATTGCCGCCGCCTGATTTAGAAGTTGGGCTGCCAGAATTTCATTTTGCTCGCGATCAATACCGCCCCCGCCGCGGCCGGAATTTGTAACCGCATAGGACAACGCAGCGAAAAGTGCCACCGCGATCAGGATTAGAAATAAAGCATTCCCGAATTCGTCTTTCATACATTTTCATTGTATGGCTAAACTATGTCTGGAAAAAGGCAAAACCTGGCTTTGGGGCTAATGATCTATCGTTAAGCACTACCGCTTGAAAGTCACATTTTGTGGAGCGCTTTGAACGGAACGCCCCTCGATCACAAAGTTTTTTGCCGCGGACAAGGTGCGTGAAATCAGGGCCTTAAGGGCGTCCTCATTCCCAACATGGCCGGTGTTTTACGGCAATGTAGGGCCAGCGCGTAAAACCCGAATGTGGCCGCAGCACTGGCATGGCGATGCGCCAATACAGACAATCCGTTGGCATCCCCACCCAACTGAAGGTCATGATAGACAGGCCCCTCCACACTGATGTCCGCTATAAAGCGACGCATAAGCTGCAAAACCTGAGGCTTGCCGATCGTTGAGATCAAAAGGTTGAGACGCTGAAGGTCAAGAATTTCTGCACCCTCATAGCGCTTATTTTCATCAGCCATTCCCATTCCACAGCCTGCACTCAACCATTTTTGTGCTGTTTCAATCAGGGTGTTTTCATGCAAAGGTTTTCGCAAATAGGCGTTCATACCGGCTTGAAAAAACCGCTCGCAATCCGCCTCTCCTGTCAGGGCAATAATCGGCGTATGCCGGCACTGGCCCCCATTTCGGATGTGGCGGGCGGCCGCACAACCATGCATATTCGGCATGTAATAATCCATAAAAATTAAACCAAACTTCTGACGTTGGGCCTTGGCAATCGCATCAGGACCGTTTTCAACCTCACATACATTCAACCCTGCGTTTCGAAGGCAGGTTGCAGCCACATGTCGGGTCAAAAAATCGTCATCCACCAATAAAATATCTTCCATAACTTTAAGTTTTGCACAATTAACATAACACGCGGTTAAGTTGTGATAAAATTTGTCATACAATTTAGAAAAAAGCGCGGCATTTATTTTCGCTTGAAATACAAAAAAGGCCACATAGTGTGGCCTTGGTTAGGATATTCCATCTGTTATGGGAAGACTACTGCAAGGTTACACAGGTCATATTTTTCTGACGCATTTCAGATTTTGCCTCATGCACAGTGGTTTCCTGGTCAATCAATACACCGTTCGCGCCATAGATGCGTACCTCCCCCTGCGGGCCGGTTTTAAAATAGCAGATGGAATCCGTGCCGATTTTCAGCAGGTCTTCTTTGGATATCGCCCCAAATTCCAAAGGTGGGGCACTGGGATTATTTTTTTGTAAAAACATATGTGTATTTCCACTCCACAAAAAGGGCGAACAATACGCCCCATCATTCATTTATTTAGTGTGATCGCCCGTCACGTCAATGGTAGAGCCGTTTTCAATCTGTTTCGAACCGGATTTTGACGGGCTGTCAATTTTGATTTTCTGGATGGTAATATCAGGCACAATCCGCTTTAAGCGAACCGCCAAAAGGCCGTTTTCCAAACTGGCGCCATCGACCTCAATATCTTCGGCCAGAACGAATGCACGTTGAAACTGGCGCGTTGCAATTCCACGGTGATGATAGACGACTTCTTCATCCTGATCGCTTTTTTGGCGTTTCCCGCGGATCACCAATTGGTTTTGTTCCATCTGAACCGACAGGTCATCCATGGTAAAACCGGCCACCGCAATCACGATGCGAAAATCATTCTCGTCACATTGTTCAATATTATAGGGGGGATAGCTGTCCGAACCGCTGCGGGAAATCTTATCCAGCGTCCGTTCGATTTCATCAAAGCCCAACATGAAGGGGCTGGAAAAAATAGAGATTTGTTTTGTCATTTCGGTGCTCCTTAACAGTCAAACAAGCAAGTATTTTGTATCGGCCCGTCAGACGGCACCGGTATCTGTCAAATAATATAGGTCTATTGTCCCTGTTTGTCCAAGGCTTTCAAACTGGCACGAAAGGGTAGCATCATGGAATCATGCCGCGCGGTATAGCTGCGCGCCGGGGCCAGGATATTCAGGTCATGCCAATGATCCGGCAATTCATCGGCCTTTCCATCCAGCCAGTTTTCAAAAGAAGACGCCGCATCCGCAATTTCAGTCCGGGTTAAACCCGGTGCTTTTTTCAGGAAAATGGCCAGAACCCCCTTTGTCAGGGCACAGGCCTCAGCCGCACATCCGATAGAGGTAATGCGGCCTGTTGCGTCTGTTATCAGGTCCATATCCACCCGACTGCCGCAAACCGGGCTGACGGCAGTCGCGCTATACACGTTCGTGCCCGGCTCTAACCGGCCCTGTTTTTCGACAGGGGCAATCAGATCGATGAGTTGCTGATTATAAACGTGGAAATCTGTATCCGTATTTGTCACGGTTTATTTGCGGATGAACTCGCGGTCGCAATATCCGCAGGTCACTTTCTTACGCCCGTCAAAGGAATAAAAAACCCGCGGGTGTCCCAATGCGCCACCCGATCCCTGGCATTCCACGCGCAAGGTTTCATTCGAAACATATGTTTTTTCCGGTGCTTTTGTCGCCATTTTAAACTCCATTCTTAAAAATTCTTAGAAAGTCCTATTTGTACATTCTTTATAGCTTCACAACCTCAAAACCATCTGGCGTGTCCTTCACCTGATAGCCAGCATCCGCGATAGCGTCCCGCAGGCGGTCGGATTCAGCCCAATCTTTGTCCGCGCGTGCCTGTTGGCGGGCCGCGGCCATATCCAGAATTTCAGCAGGCACATCCGCCGCATCTGCGGATTTAAAGAATTCCAATCCAAATGTTTCATCAAACTTTATCAGGACCCGGCGCTTCACCGCATCATCAATGTCATTATCAGACAACATATTGTGGATGTCCGCCAAAGCCGCGGCCGAATTCAAATCATCAAACAGATGGCCTTTAATGGCATCCGTCAGGTCTTTAACCTTCCTAGAATCCTTTGCATCCCCTTGAACCAGCGCGCAGGCCTTACTGCGCAACCGCGACAGCGTCTTTTGTGCGGCATCCAGTGATTCCCAAGTGAATTTCACCGGACTGCGGTAATGGGCGGTCAGCATTAAATAACGGTAGGCAAGCGGGTCGTACCCTTTTTCAATCAATGTATCGATGGTCAGGGTCTCGCCTTTGGACTTGCTCATCTTAACATTGTCACCAAATTGCAAAAACTCACAGTGCAGCCAGACATTAACAAACGGCGCCTTGCCGGTTGCCCCTTCGGCCTGCGCAATTTCGTTCGTATGGTGAACCGGGATATGGTCAATGCCGCCTGTATGGATATCGAACTGATCCCCCAGATAATGCATCGACATAGCAGAACATTCGATGTGCCAGCCTGGGAATCCTTTGCCCCATGGGCTGTCCCATTCCATATCGCGCTGTTTATCCGCGGGCGAAAATTTCCACAGAGCAAAATCCGTCAGCGATTTTTTGCCGGTATCGGCAATGCGCTTACCGCCTTCCAACCCTTCAATATCCAGCTTGGCCATATCGCCATAGCTTTGGAATTTGGATGTATCAAAATATATGCCGTCATCGGTTTTATAGGTCAGGCCCCGGTCTTCCAGTTGCTGAACCAATGCAATTTGTTCGGTGATATGGTCGGTCGCCTTGCACATTGTAGATGGCGGCAGAATGTTCACCTTTTCACAAAACCCGATAAAGCTTTGCGTATATTTTTCAGCCAGCTGCCAGGCATTTAGTCCCTCGCGCGCCTTGCCGACCTCCATTTTGTCCTCACCATCATCGCCGTCGCTGACCAAATGGCCGACATCGGTGATGTTCATGACGTGGTTGACATCATAATCCGCCAGCAACAACACACGCTTTAGCAAGTCTGCAAAGACATAAGCCCGCATGTTGCCAAGGTGTGCATGATAATAAACCGTCGGCCCACAGGTATAAAGACCGACCTTGCCCGGAACAATCGGTGAAAAAATGTCTTTATTTCGTGTTCGTGTATTGTAGAATTTAACGCTCATGATGGCAGTTTATATCAAAGCGGCCGTCAATCAAATCTAAAAAACAGATAAAATTTTTCATAAGTTTTATACGGATTGTTAACACTGTTGGAATAAGATAAAGCTGTATTGTCTGGGTTTTGCGATTCTTGCAGAACGTCAGGCCTTGTCATTCGGGGGAAAGGCGTTTTTGTCATGTTAGGGCAGAACAATAAAAACAAAAAAGCACGGCCGGACGGTCCGAAAGGATCAGAGGTTCATTATAAAAAAGCAGAAAACCAGAACATTTGGAAAAGCAAATTAAGCTGGAAAGTTGCCGGGGCCGTCTTTATGACCATGATTGTCATTCAGGCCGCAGTCATGAGCTTTACTGTCACAAACTACGAAGATGAAAAGCTGCGCGAATTGCGTCACAATGGCCTTCTGACACTGGCCCCCGCGATTGAGCGTCCTGACAATACACAGACGGCTATTGATCCCGTCAGCCGCGCCCGCGCCCAGCGCATCAT
>CAXGXG010000142.1:0-5106 GCA_964013525.1 uncultured Alphaproteobacteria bacterium
CTTAACAACCCGACAGCCACGTCAGGCGTTTTGGACAAGAATGGCTGGTTTGCAACAGGCGATGTCGGCGTGATGGACAAAGACGGCTATGTCAAGATAGTGGACCGCATCAAGGATATGATCCTCACCAATAACGGTTTGAACGTCTATCCCGGCAAGGTGGAAAAAGCATTGCTGCAGCATCCCAATATTTCAGAAGTGATCGTTCTGGGTGTTGATAACGACAGCAACGGTCAGGATATCAAAGCCTTTATTGTTCTAAAGGACCCGAAAACTCCGCTAACGCGCAATGATATGAAATCCTTCCTCAAGGATAAGCTCTCGCCTTACGAAATGCCGCGCATGCTGGACTTCCGTGATGAATTGCCGAAAACCATGATTGGCAAACCGGATAAAAAAGCATTGCGTGCAGAGGAAGATGTAAAGCGCGCCCCAACGAATGCTAAACAGAAAAATGCAGCACCAAAAAAACCATAAGGATTTCATAAAATGAACACGGATTTAGCCATGGCAAAAGAAACATTAAAAAACAATGCCCGTCGTATCCTTAACGACAAGGGCGGCAGTCTGGCAGAACGTGAAGAGCTGGCAGCCACCTATCTGGTTGAAGTTCTTTTTGCGGATATCCGTGACAAGGCTGGCGCCCCGTATCTGGGCCACCTTTACCGCGTTGCCGGTGGTGTTGGTGTAGCGCGACACCCGAAGTGGCCAAAGCGGACACTTAGAATGGCCTAAAACTTAATTTTTCCTTATGCTGGGTTATGTGAATAATTCTCTGTTTGAGATCAGTAGCTCTTTTGCCTTCGTGGCGCGCTGACCACCACTGACTGTGTAGATGGTATCCACACTCTCCTGATTAAAAGATTTGAATATTTTGCGGACATCTTCATGGTCATTTAAAGACAATATAAAAGAACCTTTAATCCCTTTTAACAACTTGGCCATTTTTTTGAATTCGTCTCTGGTAAACAAGTCTGCGCCGTAATCCTTCTCGCAGCCGTAATATGGCGGATCCAGATAAAACAGTGTTGTCGGCCGGTCATAACGCTTAATAAAGGCTTTATAATCCAAGCTTTCAACTGTCACGGCCGTAAGGCGCATGTGAAGGTCTTCCAACATTGGAACCAGCTTAGTGATGTCAAAGCGACCGCCGCGCAGCGGATCAACTCCGAAATTGCGCCCGGACGGCTTACCACCAAATGCCAGGCGTTGAAGGTACAAGAATCTGGCAGCGCGCTCTAGGTCTGTCAAAGTTTCAGGGTTTGCGGCCGTCAACCGATCGAACTCCGCACGGGTTGTCAGCTGCCATTTCATCATATCTAAAAACGCAATATAATGCCGTTGAAGGATCCGGAAGAAATTAGACACGTCTTTGCTGTAATCATTGATGACTTCAGACTTGGGGACCTGTTTGCGGCGCAGAAAAATGCCACCCATGCCGACGAATGGTTCGGCATATGTTTTATGATCAATGTTTTCAATTATAGGTACAATAACCTTGGCAAGCCGTGACTTGCCGCCCAAATATGGGGCTACTGGTTTTACGGTTTCAATTTTACGCATGGACTCATTCATGAGAATCTCCTAACTTAAACCCGCCGTTGCAACGGTGACGGGGTGGCCTTAACTGGCCCGTTCTGGTCATGCGTAGTCCATTTTACGCGGTTCGGGTGTTGACGCACCCGGCCCCCGTCTTTTACGGGGAAAGTGGTGGGGCGGTAGGATTTGAACCTACGGTCAAAACGCTCACTTGTTTTGATCTTGTGTGTAACACGCACCATTCCCTGGCTCTGGCACGCCCCATAAGCTCTAGTGTTTTGTGCTCTCGTATATTTTCTGCCGCAATAGATAGCCCTCCAGCTGCCACAGTTTGCTAACAGCATCTTTATAGGCAACGTTCTGCCCAATGTTTTTATTAAAGATGGAAGGATCTACGCAGGCTGATTGGCCAACAACTGCACAACCGTTTTTCGTCAGCAATACACAAAGTGTCATTGTGGGCTGGGTTTCCGGATGAATAAATTCTTTAGAGGCAATCTGCTCAATTAAATGTTGTTCAGTAATCTTTTTCATGACAATTCTTCCCATAGAATCCAGACCAGCAGGCAGCCGATAATAAAACCAGCATAAATCCCGCGCCTCCATTCCCCCTTTGTAAGAAAACTAATGCCGTTATTATCTGCTGGGGCTTTTAATCCATCCCGGTATGCCCAGGCTTTTAATACTCCGGACAATCCGAACAAAATCCCTTCCCATACATAACCTATTGCGATTAAACCAGCCCCAACAGGCACTGTGGCCGCCATTCCGACAAGAGCCATACCTATGGCGTCATAGCGCCAGTCTGTCCGATCTACACGCTTGTTAATAAAATGCCTGTATATAAATTTTGCAGCCGGTGTCATGGTTTGGTCTCTGATATCCTCATGGTCATAGAAGAAATCATAATGCCCCATATTACAGGTAAACGTCATGGTAATCAGGACGACCACGGCTGTTATCCAATAAGCTAAAAACTGACCATCAACAGCCCATCCGATCAGCAAGAAAGGGCTGGTAAACAGCGCGGCATATAGAAATCTTTTGACCGGCTTTGGCCAATTGGTATAACCGCCACCCAGCATTCTTGACAAGACGCCTGCCGAAAAGGCGTAAAGAGGGATAAGAAGTATTGAAAGAATCGTCATGCGCTATCACCCGGCATGGCTGCCCGAAGGGCTTTTTTCTGATTATATTTTTCAATGATGAAATCGGAGAAATTATCCGTGCCGACAGCATCAATCGTTTCTTCCAGCGTACGCGGCACCCATTGATCATAGGAGGCGATGTCGGCCAGCCATTGATCATATTCGTTCAACTGCCATCTACTCCCATCCCAAATTGTATGAAATGCAGAGGGTTTGGGAGTTTCAATAAAAACGCATTGTTCATCTTGCTTACGGGCAAAAGCAACAATTTCATTTCCACCATTATCAAATTTATACCACATTATAAAATCCTTTCGTTTATCCAACCCAGCGTTCTAACTGAAAAATTACCAGCTGCTTGAAGCTCGACCGAAAACCCATGAAGCTTTGCCGTTCTGGTAAAAGTGGTAATATGGGTATTGTCACCATCCCAAGAACCGGGCGTGGACGCCATCACAGTAGAATTTGCCACATCAGGGTGAACCTTCGCCAGCATTTGCCGTGTAGCAACAGATGTATTTTGCGCTTGAACCCGGCATGTAAGGAAGGGTTGTACCGGAACACCATTTGGGACGGATAGGGATAAATCTGTCGTGGCAACAGCAGATGAACCGCTGGCATCTTCTACAAATCCTTTAAGGTAAAACTCATCATTTTCCTGATAAAAAGGAATAATATTATTACTCGCATTCGTAATGATGGACCCTATATATTTTTTAATTGTAAAATCTGTTGGAAGTGTCGGCGTTAGTCCACTGGTCGCATTGTTATTTGCAAATATATCCGTTGTACCATCTGCCTTGGATATTAACCAAATATGGATAGTTCCGCTCACAGGCAAGCTTTCTCCCGTCGCAAACCCGCCGTTGTTTGTACCTTCTGCAAAAGTTGCATCAAAACGTTTTGTTATTGATGCGCTTAACGAAATAAGATCACCGCTTAAAGTTACAGCAGCGCCTGTGCTGATTGTTATGTCATGTTCGGTATCTGCCGCATTAGATAAAGTTAAACCATTTAAAACCTGACCCATTGGCAGGTTCACAACGTTGGCGGCAATTAATGCCTGGATAGCCTGCGATAATTGCGATAAATCATTTTCGTCTGGTACAAAGCCACCGCTCTCAATCACTGAAACAATCTCTCGCATGGGGTGTTCCCAGGCTTTTGAAGAGACTGGGGTTCCCTCCGTTCCCGTTATAGGGTTGCCGTCAACATAGGAATCATTTGGATCACCGCCAATAGGTGGAACATATTTCATGATTTATACTCCTTCATAATTGATTAAAAGCATGGTGTGGGCAGGCTTTAGGCGCTGCAGAATGCACTCAAGGTCCGCTGCCCTGCGTATTGCTAGTTGCTTGTCCCCACCGGTTGAGCGACCGCCGATGAAATAAACTTTTTTCGCTTCGCTAATGTTGACGCGCCAATAAAAACGCACTTTATGCCCATCTGCCCAAGCCGCATCTCCGCCTGCTGAAATCCCACCGATAAAAGGGCGAAACTCGGTAATGGTAATCTCGTAACCCATCGTTTTTGCAACGGAGATGAAAAAAGCTTTAGACTGGCCACCCCGCGATGTTAAACGCTGAAGCAATGCCTCTTTACGTTCCTGCAGCGTGGCATCAGCACCTGAACAGGGATCCGGAAGACCGGCTTCATTCTCCCACTCCATCAAGAGCTCAATAGTTGTGCGTGGATCCGCCTCACGGATTAACGCTTGGCTGCGCTTATCAATTTTGGAAAACTCTGCGGCAAAGACTGACAGAATATCTGCTAGTGCCGTACCACTTTGCTGGTTAAAAGCTGCGCCTGGGGGCAAGAGGCTTTTAAAATGCTGTAGATATGCGTCTTGATTGCTCATTATGCATCGCTCCAGCTGAAGTTGCCGACAACCGGCATCTGCCCAAAATCCACGTTGATATCAGCAACCGGGCCGTTTAGAACATGGTTAAATTCGCCCTCTGCAGTTGAAATGGCCTCCTGCAAACGTGACAGGTACAAAGTTCCGCCTGGCGTAGCTTCCCGGATAAAAAAGTCCTCAATTTCTGCCTTAACAGCGTTTTGAATGATAATTGAATTGGGGTTTAACGAAATATCAAAATCAATTGCTACCGGTGTCGGCGCAAATACTGTGACATCCGATGTAACCGGGCGCTTTTCATTTATGTGATCTGCAACATTCTGAATGTCAGCAGCTGTTGGTATGATGGATACACTATTAGTATCCAGCACAAAGGTTACACTTACAGTCCCAAGCCCTAGCTCTGTTGGATATGCCCAAGCTCTGGTTACGCCTGGCACTTCTTTTGCCCACGTTACGTAATCGGATTTTGCGCCGCCATGAGGCGGGTTTTGAATACGCTCAATTATACGCCCGGCAAGCGATGTATCTCCCTCAACATCAGCACCACCACCCAAG
>CAXGXG010000143.1:0-4959 GCA_964013525.1 uncultured Alphaproteobacteria bacterium
CATTCCTTTAACAACAGTTTCGTATGCAAAACACCAACAATGTTTTCCTGATCGTCACGCCAGATCGGCAAGCGGGTGTAGGGGCTCTCCATGATCTGAGCGACCACGTCGGCGGGCGGTTGGTCGACATCCATCATTAAAACATCGCGGCGGTGCTTCATAATGTCTTCGACTTCAACATCGGGCAGATCCAAGATAGAGCGCAGCATAGCGCGCTCTTCGTTGATTTCCTGATCCTCGCCATGGTGCATTTCAATAACACCGCGCAGGATTTCATAGTGGTGTCCGACATTCACCTGGGTCACATCCACGCCAAAAATGCGCAGCGTCAACTGAACGATTTTGATAATCGCCTCGGTAATCGGGGACAGTACAGCCACCAGAATGCGGATGATCGGCGAAATCTTGATCGCCATCGTATCGGGATGGTTCAGGGCATAGGTTTTTGGCAGAACCTCGGCAAAGATCAGGACCAGCATTGTCATGGCAAGGGTTGCATAAACAACACCCGTTTCACCGAAAACCTTGATCAGGGCCGATGTTGCCAGTGCGGATGCCAGAATGTTGACCAGATTATTCCCCAGCAACAACGCGCCGATCAGGCGGTCTTTTTTATCCAGCAGGCTGGTCACCAGCTCAGCACGGTCAGTGTCGGGGTGGTCTTTGTCGCGGGACATGGAATGCATGCGCGCACGGGACGCCGCAGTCAATGCGGTTTCAGAGCCCGAGAAAAAGGCCGATAAACATAAGAGAAATAAGATTGATCCCAACGAGATCCAGAGTTCTATATCCATAATGATGACTCCTAGCGCGCTTTCAGATATTGCGCAAGAAAATCTTCGATTTCCGCTGCATTTCTTTCACGACAGATAAAGGCCTGACCAATGCCGCGCATCAGAATAAAGGTCATGGTTTTGGCATCATGTTTTTTATCATGCTTCATACGGCCCAACAGTTCGGCAGGTGTGCCTGCGATCTTGTAGTCGGGCCAAAGGTTATAGGCATCATAATGTTCGCGCAGACGCGTCAGGTCCCGATCAGGGGCAAGGCCGAAATGAACGGATGCGGCAAGCGCCATGTCCATACCCATCAATACGGCTTCACCATGCAGAAGGCGGCCGTCATATCCGGCCTCTGCCTCAAGTGCATGGGCAAATGTATGGCCCAGATTCAACAAGGCCCGTGCGCCCTGTTCGGTTTCGTCACGGGTGACAATATCCGCCTTGGCCCGGCAACTGACGGCAATGGCATTGTTTAAATGTTTCGGGCTGCGGTTCAAAACATCCCCGGCGTGGGTTTCCAGCCATTCAAAAAAGGCGGGATTGTCAATCAGGGCGTATTTCAGAACTTCGCCATATCCGGCCCGCATTTGACGGTCCGGCAGGGTGTTCAGCGTTTTTGTATCACTTAAAACCCACTGCGGCTGATAGAAACTGCCGATCAGGTTTTTGCCGAAGGTTGTATTGACGGCGGTTTTGCCGCCCACGGCGCTGTCAACCTGCGCCAAAAGGGTGGTCGGGATCTGGATAAAATGGGTGCCCCGCATGATGGAGGCCGCAGCAAATCCGGCAATGTCGCCGACCACGCCACCGCCCAGGGCCACAACCGCATCTTTGCGTGTGATGCCAGCAGACAGGAATTGTGTGCAGATCCTTTGCCAGTGGTCCAGATTTTTGGACCCTTCGCCTGCTGGCAGGGTATAGATATCGGCAAGGGGGATGCCGGATTTCAAAGCCTCCAGATAAAGGGGGCCGACCTGATCATCGGTCACCACATAAAAGCGCGATGATTCTACGGCTTTGGGCAGATTATCGGCAAGGCTGTCCAAAAGGCTTGCCCCGATATCGATGGGATAGCTGCGTTTACCAAGGTCTATGGTGACACGTGTCGGGGGGAGGTCATTGATTTCAGGCATATGGGGCTTTAGGCGTCCTTTGTATCCGCATCGGGGGTTTCCGGCGGGGGCTTCGAGGTCTGGGTCGCTTCGAACTTTTCCAGCTTTTTGCGGACCTTGCGTGCCATGACACCGGCGCTGCTTTTGTCGACTTTGATTTCTATGTCCGCACGGGCATAAATTGGATAACGGACATCAATCAGTTTCTCCAAGGTTTCGCGGCGGTCACCGGTTTGCAAAATCGGGCGGTGAACGGTGGTCACAATGCGCTTCATCAATATGTCGAGATCCGCTTTTAGCCAGACGGAAACCCCGTGTTTTTTAATATTCTTTTGTGTGACTTCGGAAATATACGCGCCGCCGCCTGTGGCGATGACGCTCGGCTCTTTTTGCTTTAGCAGGCGCAAGATGACTTTTTCTTCCAGCTCGCGGAACGAGGGTTCACCATAAATTTCAAAGATATCGCTGATGCGCAAACCCGCGGAATATTCGGATTCCTGGTCGCTGTCATAAAAGGGGCGGTTCATCTGATTTGCCAGTTGCCGGCCCACACTTGTCTTGCCTGCGCCCATCAGGCCGACCAGTACGATGTGTTTGCCATTAAACATAATCAAACTACCTTATATCATATCAGCATAAGTTTTTTTCAAGCCTTAGTGTGCGAATTCATAGGGCTATTTGTAAAGTGAAAATTAAATTTAGTTAGTTTTTTATGAAAATAAGCTTGACTGAAAAAATGTGTTATGTAATATATAACCATAACGAAGACGAAAGTCGGCTTTGAAAAATTCTTTCATTTATCTAATGAAATTTTTTTTCAAAAGGTTTAAGAAGAAGTATGAAAATATTCGGATACACAGTTTTATTCTTTCTTGTTCTTGGCCTCATCGGTTTTGTCTTTGTTGCGCAAATGGATTTGGATATCCCCGAGCGTACGGTAGAAAAGCAGATTGACAATGAGCGCTTTTTTAACACGGCCACCCAATAAGGGTCTTACATAACCCCAGCTGTTTGCTGGCCGTATTTAAAAAGATGTCATGAATTCTCTTCTTCGCTGCCAACTATGGCAAAAGCCCGTGGGAACTGATTTACAGGCGAATCGTGCTTGTAAATTATGCTAAGAGAATCGGAAGATCTTTTTTTCATATTTTCTCTTGCAATTTTGTTTCGCATGGTGCTTTATGTCTATAGACTAAAGTTGGAGTGATATGATTTCACACAAGAAAATCGTATCAGAATTATTTTAAGGAGAAACGAAATGGCACGTCCAGGTCGCCCAAAAATGAAAAGAGATCCATCTCCGGAACTCGTCGTGGCCTTTTTAGACATGCTGGTAGCCGAACGCGGCGCAGCAAAGAATACACGCGATGCTTACGAGCGTGATATCTTGGATTTTAACAAATACCTAAAAGAAGACGAAACCAAGCTGGAAGATGCCACAACAGAAGATATCGAAGGATATCTGGAAGAGCTGGCAGAGCGTAACCACGCGAAGAACACAGGCCCGAAAACGGCCGTTCGCACAATCGCCCGCCGTATTTCGGCTCTTCGTCAGTTCTACGGTTTCCTTCTTTCTGAAGGCAAACGCGAAGACGACCCGACATCTTCTATCGAAAGCCCGAAACAAACACGTACATTGCCAAAAGTTCTGACCGAAGACGAAGTCAGCACATTGATCAAGGTTGCTGGTGAGCCCGGCGGTCCTGAGGCTGTACGTCTGGTTGCTCTTTTGGAAATCTTGTATGCAACAGGTTTGCGCGTATCTGAACTGGTGGGTCTACCGACATCAGCCATCGGTCAGGACAGCCGCTTCCTGAAGGTTAAAGGTAAAGGCGGACGCGAGCGTATCGCACCGATGTCTGATCCTGCACGCAAGGCTTTGAAACAGTATATGGACGTGCGCAAGCGCTTCCTGGCACCTGGCGAAAAAGAGGAAGAGAATGCATGGATGTTCCCATCACGTACATCTCAGTCCGGTCACCTGACACGTCAGCGCTTTGCACAATTGTTAAAAGAATTGGCACGCAATGCCGACATGCCTGAAGGCAAGGTCAGCCCGCACGTTCTGCGTCACGCGTTTGCAACCCACCTGTTGAAACATGGTGCGGACCTGCGCTCGGTACAGAAAATGCTGGGTCACGCAGATATTGCGACCACACAGATCTATACACAAATTTTGGAAAACCAAAAAACAGATACGGTTGAAGAAAACCACCCCTTGTCAAAAGAAGCGTAAAGCGTCTATTGACATAGGATCTGATTTTTTACATTTCAAAATGTTGAAAAATATTTCTTAAAGAAGCCCCGGCCACTATGCCGGGGTTTTTTTGTGTCCTGGATATTATGTGTTTTGTGACACAACTATTCAGATTCCATAACTTCTGATTTCGCATCGGCCCGCAGAGCCTGAAAAAACAGGGGTTTGGCGAATCATTACGAAAAATAGCCGACTCTAAGGTCTTGAAATAATATTATAATTAATTCTTTATTAATATTTTTTTACTTGCCTAAATGATTCCAATTTGTTACTTTGCATAAACAATCAAGATAATAAATATAAGGACCCTTCAATGGCTATTAGCGATTTCAAAGGCACGGGTGTGCGTTATGCTCTGGATAAAAAATATAAAGTCGAATACCGTCTGGAATTCGAACAAGGTAAAATTGTCAGTTGCAAATTTTACGGGCCCCAGGATGAAATCGCAAAAGTTATGAAAGAGGGCGTTGCCCAAGCCATCGATGATGATGTGACCTTTAACTATGATCCTGAAACAGACAAGCCGGTAGATGTTTTCCGTCCCGGTTTCCGTTTGAAATTCGACCGCAACGAAGAAAGCCAGTTGCAGGTCAAGCGCAGCGCCCCTGTTGAAGAGCTGGAAATTGACGCAGTCATTCCACCACAGCATGCCAAAGGATACGCCGTTCAGGCGCGTGCCGCCAACCACGCGAACAAGCCGGCATCATTGGATGCGGTTTATAACCGTATGGTGGAAATGATCGAAAATGGCGAGATGGAACACAGCTCGTTCGAGGCGGATGTCGATAATGTTGATAAATTCCCGACA
>CAXGXG010000144.1:0-4924 GCA_964013525.1 uncultured Alphaproteobacteria bacterium
TCGTTATTGGCCAATTCGCTTTAGGTTTGGGCTGGACGATCAAAGGTCTGATAATGTTAAAACCGCTTTTAATGGCCGTGGCATGGATCGGCAGAAGCCTTCTTATTCCGACTCTTATGACGCTGGTCGGCGCAGTTAAAATGTTTGCTGTAGCATTATTAACCACACCGGCCGGCTGGTTTTTATTGGCCGTGACAGCTATAGCTGGCGCGGCGTACCTGGTCATTGAAAACTGGAGCAAATTCAAAACCTTTTTCACCGATTTATGGCAGGGCGTAAAATCTACTGTGACATCAGTTATCGATGCGGTCATGCCGTATATCAATAAATTCATGGGCGCTATCAGCGGAGTTGCCAGCGGTGTCGGACGAGTTCGTGATTTTATATTTGGCGGGAATGAAGCATCAGAAACGGCCACGGGTGCCAAATGGCAGCCAAGAGGTCCGCGCATCGAAGCGTCAACGCCTAAAGTGAATGCGTTTGGCCATATGGATACAGGCGGCACGCTGAATATCCGAATTGATCAGGACAATCGAGCGCGTGTTGCCGGGGCCAGCCCGAACGACAAGCGACAGAACTTCAACATTGAAAACGGTCTTTTAATGGGGGGCATGTAATTGTCGGATTTATATCAAAACCTGCGCCCGGCCAGTTTTCGCGGAATCAGCTTTGAGCTTCCGGACGACAATTCCACGTTTGGCCGCCGGGTGCAAACGCATGAGTACCCTGGCAAAGACGAGCCGGGTCATGAAGATCTTGGCCAATCCCCACAATCTTTCAGTTTGAATGCCGTTATTCGTGGGGTTGATTATTACAACAGGGCCAGATCATTTGAAGAGGTATTGATCCAGCCGGGACCGGGCAAGCTGATCCACCCTTATTATGGTGAGCTGGATGTTATCGTGGTTAATGGCGTTACCCGCAGCCATTCATTTCAAAACATTGGTGAGATTACTTTCCGCATTGATTTCGAGAAATACGGGAAACCGATCTTCCCACAGGCGGTATCCAACACGGCTGTCACCATAGGCTTGAGCAGCGATGCACTGTTTAATGCGGCTGAGCTTGATTTTACATCTTTCTTTACCGGTTCCGGCATACCGGACTTTATAACAGATGATGCGCTTGGCCGCTTAAATGATTTTACCAACAATGTTAAGGCCATTATTGGGGTTTCATCCTTTACCCCAAACATTCAATGGCCGTCCGGCTGGCAGCTGGGCAATGCATCCGGCTTGGCTGCCAGCTTAACGGACCTCTATAAAACGATTTCCGGCGCGGTAAAACAAGAAAAACGCCCGATGATTGGCAGCACGGTTGCACCGAAAAAGATCGGAAGTGCTGACATTATCAGCTTGGCCAACTCGCTTACCAGGGCCGCCGGTTATTCTGTCGCTTTGCAAGGCAGTCAGGATACGACGCGACGCGCAGTTAGACTGAAAAACGCATCATCCTTGGATTTGATACAAAGATCTTCCGCTCTTTCAGCGGCCGCGAGTGTTTTACAAAACGCCAAATATGAAAGCCGGGAACAGGCAATTTCTGTCCGCAACGACTATGCGGCCGCAGCTGAATTACTCATCGATGATTTGGGCGAGGCGGCGTGGGATTTAACTTGGGCGGCAAGCCGTGATCTTTTGTCCGCAATAACCAGAGACATCAACGCCCGGATCGGCCGTTTGCCAAAAACATCACGTGTGCGTAATGCTGTTTTGCGGCCATCTATGGCCATTGCCAATAGGTTGTATGGCGATAATCCGGAAGAATTATTTAACCAGGCAAAAGATATTTCAAAAAGAAACAACATTCGCCATCCGGGTTTTGTGCCGGCAACTGAACTGGAGATCCTTTTATGAGTGATGTTGTTATCAGCATTGGCGGTCAGGAGTTTGAGGGTTGGAAGTCGTTAGAAATCATCCGATCAATGGAGGCCATGTCGGGGGCCTTCAGTGTGACTTCGACAGATCTGTCCAAACCTTGGCTCATGGGCAATCTGCGTGCCGGCACCAATGTGGAAATTATTGTTGATGGTCAGCCGGTTCTGATTGGTTATGTTGATAAAGCGCGGCCGCAATACAGTGCCCGAGGCCGTGAAGTCAGCATTTCCGGCCGTGATCGTATTGCTGATCTGTTGGATTGTGCGGCCACAGTGGATGGGCCATACGAGTTTAAAAGCCAGATACTTGAAGCTGTTATAAAATCAGTATTAAAGCCTTATTCAATCCCTCTAACCATATCAGCTGAAACGGGTAAGAAATTTGAACGAATTGCCATTAACCCAGGCGAAACTGCTTACGAGTTTATAGAGCGCATATGCCGGTACCGCTCTGTCCTGCCGATCAGCGACGGAATTGGTGGGCTGCATCTGGTCAAGCCTGGCAATCAAAACAGCGGCGTTTCATTGGTTTATGGTGACAATATCCTGAGCGGCTCGGGCGAGATGGATTATCGGGATCTGCACAGCCTTTATGTTTTTAAGTCACAAGGCGAAGCCGGCGCATTCACTACAGCTGAAGAGAGCGCAACACCCGAAGGCCGGGCTGAGGATCTGAAAGTTGGGCGTTATCGGCCATTTGTAGAGGTGGCAGAAGCCCAAGGATTCAATCAGACATTGGCTGAGCGGGCCGAATGGCAAAAGCGTATCAATCGTGCCCGGGCGACAACGATCACTTATGATGTTCAAGGCTTTTACAGTTCAGAAGGTCAATTTTGGCTGCCCAATACACTCGTCGATGTTAAAGATCCTGAATTGGGTGTTGAACGGACGTTGTTGATCAAATCCGTCACCATGTCGCGTCAGGAAAGCGGCACTATCACCCAGTTGGACATGACATTGCCGGAAGCTTTTGATATTCCGCCAGTTAAAGAGCCGTCAGATGATGACGCCTGGGGAGGCATCTAAATGAGTTTCCCGACACAAAAACACAAAGTCATATATGCCGACCCTGCTTGGAATTTTAAAAACTGGTCTTCCAAGGGTGAGGGCCGGAATGCCAATCAGCATTACAGATGCATGCCATTAAAAGATATCAAAGCCCTGCCGGTACAGTTTTGTGCAGATAAGGATTGTGTTCTTTTCATGTGGGTAACTTTCCCATTCTTGGAAAAAGCGTTTGAAGTCATCGAGGCGTGGGGGTTCACCTATAAAACTGTGGCTTTTAACTGGATGAAGCAAAACCGGAAGTCCGATGGTCTTTTTATGGGCGGCGGATATTGGACCCGGTCAAATGGGGAGGTGTGTTTATTGGCCACTCGCGGCAAGCCTAAGCGAAAAGCCAAGGATGTGCGCCAGGCCATCCTGTCTCATCGCCGTGAACATTCGCGTAAACCGGACGAAATATATGAGCGCATAGAGCGCCTGGTTGACGGGCCGTATTTGGAACTATTTGCACGGCAGCAGCGGCCGGGCTGGACCAGCTGGGGAAATGAAACCAACAAGTTTAAGGGGGCCTCATGAACGTCCGGGATATCAAAAAGGTGGCTGCACCATTAAAGCGGCGCATTATGCTTTTGATCAACCGTGGGGTCCTTAAGGGTCTTGTAGATAGTGCCAAGCGACAATACATCCAACTGTCCGGATTTGCGGGTGAAACCAAAGACAATGTTGAGCGCGTTCAGGAATATGGCTTCACCAGTCACCCTCATACAGGTGCACAGGTTATCTTTATCAGCCTTGCTGGTAATCGTGACCACCCTGTCGCAATCGCCGCCGATGATCCAAGATACAGGTATAAAGGATTGGCCCCCGGCGAAGTTGCAATTTACACGGATGAAGGCGATGTCATTCATTTAAAGCGCGGCGGTACCGTACTCGTCAAAGCGGCCACAAAAGTGAGAATTGAAGGTGATCTTGAGGTTACCGGTGAAATCAAAGACCGCTGCGATACGGATGGTAAGACAATGAAAATTATGCGCACAACATATAACGGTCATACCCATGATGGCGATAGTGGCGGAACGACAAGCGTGACTGAGGATCAGATGTAATGATGCGGCTTGAGCTGAATAGTGAAAAAATGATCGTTGATTTGGTTAAAGGCAAGGCCCTTGCCAATGATGGCGATCTGACCACAGCCATACTGATTAGCTTGTTGACGGACCGCCGTGCTGATCCGGATGATGAGTTGCCGGAATATGTTCAAGACGCAGATTTATTCCCTGCCGATCGGCGCGGCTGGGCAGGTGATGCCCTGCCCCCTGTTGTTGGTGATCGTATTGGGTCCCGCCTATGGTTGTTAGCACGCGCCAAACAAACCGAGGAAACACGTCAGAAGGCAATAGAGTACTCACACGAAGCACTGCAATGGCTGATTGATGACGGACATGCGTTAAAGATCGACATTACGGCTGAGTGGATTATTCGCGAGCGACTGCAGTTGATCGTGATCACAACGACGCTGAAGGGTACGTTTAATGTAGAAGTGCCCGTAAATGTTAATGGGGGTTCATATGCCATTTAAACGCCCGACACCAAAAGAGCTGCTGGAGCGTATTCAAACTGAATTCGACCTTTATTTACCAGGTGCAGATGCAAGACTTCGCCGGAGTGTAGAGTTCGTGCTGGCCCGTGCCCTTGTTATTGCCAGTCATGATCTGAATAGTTACATCGAGTATTTGTCAAAACAAATTCTCGTTAATACGGCAGATGCAGAATTTCTTGAGCGTCATGCCGACAAATGGGGAATTGATAGGAAGACCGGTGGTAAAGCATCTGGTGGAATTATTATTTTTGGCAACGATGATGCCACTGTGCCTGCGGGGTCCATTTATCAGGATCAACGTGATAATAAGTATATCCTTAATGACGATGCAACGATCAATGCCGGCACGGTAATCGGAAATGTCACTGCTTTAGAGATTGGTGTGATCGGTAATGCGGATGCGGGCACCAAATTGACCCTTATCAGCCCGGTTGCGGGCATTC